>CAMHEA010000077.1 GCA_946184025.1 uncultured Prevotella sp. | reverse complement strand
CGGAGGCTACACCATTACCATCAATGCCCCCCAAGGACATAAAGCACGCATTGTCAAAGAAGAACTCAAGGGTCTCATCTATGGAAAAGTAGGCTCTGTCTTAACGCTGCCGAAGTTTGACTTCGCAGTAGAGCAGATTGAGGTGGTCGGTGTTGACGACGCATCCGGCAAGGTAACAACCAACATCTATGTCGGCGAAAACGCTGTCAGCAACGAAGCAACAGGAGCAAAAGGAACCTCCACATTCATCATTGCAGCAGATGCACAGGCTGCCGGAACACAGTATGTATTGAAGACGACAAACGACAACAACAACCAGATTTCTGCCATCAAGATCTACAAGAAGGGCGAAGCTCCCGTTGTTGACGTGCCGAAAGCTGAGAACATCGCTGCCTTCATCGCCCTTGAGCCGAAGACGGTTGCTGAGTTGACGCTGGACAATGCACAGGTCGTTTATTCTTGGACATCCAACCAGGGCAACATTCAAAACTTCGTACGCGACGCAAGCGGTGCCGTTCAGTTCTACAATGACGGCCTCGGACTGAAAGTCAACCAGATTCTGAACGGAACCATCATCCTGACTTTCGACATATACAAAGGTACTCCCGAAGCCATGGTTGCTCCTCAGACCAATGCCGACAACCTGACCATCACAGACGGCGAAGCTGCTGAACCCGTAGAGATCAGCACCAGCGACGTGGCCAACTATGTGAACGACCTCGTTACCATCGAAGGTGACTTCGAGGAAGGCGAAGGAGGTTACTTTATCGATGATGTACAGATTTACAATGGCTTCCATGTTGCCGAATATGAGAAGGGCGAAGGAGAAGATGCTGTTGACCCGCTGAGCAAGTTTGTCGGTGGCTATGGTAAGGTAACGGGTATCGTATCGGCTTTCACCAAGACCGTTGATGAAACAGAAGTAACGACTTACGAAATCAAGGTCATCGAAGGCGGTATCGACGTCACGGTTGAAAACGGCATCGAAAGCATCAACACGACAGCAGTTAGCGTCAATGCTCCGATGTACAACGTTGCTGGCCAGCGCGTAAGCAAGAACTACAAGGGTGTTGTTCTGCAGAACGGCAAGAAGTTCTTGAACAAGTAAACATGAGAAAACAACGCCTGCGGACTTTTCTTAAAAGTCGAAAAGGTGACCATTCTCCAGGCCCTGCCGACAATCGGCAGGGCTTTTTCTGTGTCCATCCGCAATGGCATTCCTCCCACCTGCAACCCCATTTCTCCCTTTAAACGGATGCCAATGAGGCAGTGTCGTGAAGCAAGTGAGGCTTAGTCGCGACAATTTTTAATTTATTTTCTGAGAATTTTTAATTTATTTTTTGAGAAAAAATAAATTAAAAATTCTCACGACTACGATTCTTTCTGTAAACCATTGAGGCTCAGAGAGTTAAACGCCAAAGCTATTTCCGTTTTCCAATAAGGGAACTACGAATTTCAGAATAGAGAATAATGGGTCATCCGCTTTTCGTTTGATGCTTTTGAACCTCACGCAGAGGAACGCGGAGTCTTTGGAGGCAGAAACATCATTCTGAATGCAAAAGTGCAACTTATTATGGATAGGAAGTAAGGAGTCCACAGAGGAGAACCTTTGGTTCGGAGTATAGGGAGGCAGCCTCCAAACCAAAGGTTCTCATCTGTACGCTCACAGCCTTAGAAACACACGGACAAAAAAAGACGGCGGATTCCCCTTGCAGGAGAATCCGTCGTCCTTTCTGTAGCGTTGGATGTTTGATGCCCTATTTCTTAGCAGTTGCTTTCTTGGGTGCTGCAGCCTTCTTGGGCTTCTTTTCTGCATCTGCGGTCTTGGCGGCTACGGCTTTCTTGGTTGCTTTCGGCTTCTCAAGCTGTGCACGCAACTTGTCGCTGGCTGCTTCAATCTTTTCAATCTTGGTCTGCAAGCGCACGATTTCCTTTTCCTTCATGGCAATCTCGTCGCCCTGGTTCTTGATGGTTGTCAGGAGGGCGTTGAGTTCCTCGTTGTCAATGTCCTCCGGATAGAGGCTGTTGACACGGTTGATGAAATCGCCGAGGATGTTCATGTAGTTGGTAAAGGCATCGAAGGGACTGCTATAAATGCCCCTGTCCACACCGACATTGCTGGGTTTGGTGGTCATGAAGCGGAAGTTGTTGGATGCCTGAAGGTAGTCCCAATCCTGATTGATGCGCGGATCGTTGGCGATGCGCACACGGTCGGCCACGCTGTAGAGTTTGTTGAAGGCTTCACGCTGCATGGGATTACCGAGCCAGCTGCTCACATCGCGCTCCTCATCGGTCCACGAAAGGGTGTCGGGCACGTCAAGTGCACCTACGCTCTTCATCTTCATGCAGATCTCGGTGGGCGTAGAGAAGGTGATGCCGCGCTGCTTGGCACATGCGGGAATGGCACGCAGGAAGTCGAGGATGTTGCTCGACAGGGGCTGCGCGATGCCGAGTGCCGATAGTTCCATGAAGATATTGATGATCTGGCTCTCTTCGGGATGGCTGGCAATCTCATTGACATAGTTGTCGGCAAAGAGCGGATAGCCTTCCCAGTCGCTGTTGTTGAAGCGGAGTGAAATGTCGTCGCTGAGCTTGACATCGCGCAAAAGGAGCTTGAGGTTGGGTGCCTGTGCGCAATGATAGATGTAGTGCGGCGACTTCCAGCCTAACACATGCTTGGCTCCTTCGGTGAGCATTCCCTTGAATCCCATCTGTGAGGCCTGCAGTCCGATGTCGTCGTTGTAGATGAGCGAGGAGTTGCGGAGCACTTTCGGTGTCTGCCCGAAGTATTCCTTGATCTTGGCCATCTGCTTTTTCACATCGGCTGCGAAGCACTCTTCATTGACCAACGAGGACAGTCCGTGTGAATAGGGTTCGGCGATGAACTCCACGCATCCGGTATCGTTGAGTTCCTGAAGTTTCTCGAGCACCTGCGGCGCATGCATCTCCAGTTGCTCAATGCCCACACCAGAGAGGGAGAAGGCCACCTTGAAGTATTTTCCGTTCTCGCGAATCATCTGGAGCAGGGTTTCCAATGCCGGCATGTAGGAACGTTCGGCCGTGTCGGTGATGGTATGCTCGTTCTCATAGTCGTCATAATAATAATGGTCCGTACCGATGTCGAAGAAACGGTAGCGCTTCAGATGTATGATCTGATGGATTTCGAAATATAAGCAAATTGTTTTCATTGTCTTTCCGTGTTTTTACGATTCGTGTTTTACTTTGTTTGTTATTGCCATCCAAGGGTTCGCAGATAGAGTTCGCGTATCCATGCACCCACCTTGACCCAGGTAATCTGGTCTACTTCCTTCTTGCCTTCTTCTTGCAGATATTTGAAGAGGCTCTCGTTGTGGCAGATGGAATACATGGCATCGGCTAAGGCGTGGATGTCCCAATAGTCAACCTTGATGCAGTTGTTCAGGATCTCGGCACATCCGCTCTGCTTGGAAATGATCGTGGGTGTTCCGCACTGCATGGCTTCGAGCGGAGAGATGCCGAAAGGCTCGCTCACGGACGGCATGACATACACGTCGGAGTCCTTGAGGCACTCATAGACCTGCTTGCCACGCATGAATCCGGGGAAGTGGAAACGGTCGGCAATGCCTCGTTCGGCAGCCAGATAGATCATCTGATCCATCATATCGCCGCTGCCGGCAAAGCAGAAGCGCACGTTGCGGGTGCGGTGGAGCACCATGTTGGCTGCTTCCACGAAGTATTCCGGTCCTTTCTGCATGGTGATGCGGCCGAGGAAGGTCACGACCTTCTCCTTACCGGTATGGTCTGGACGCGGAATGGCCTGCAGTTCGTCCTTCAGGGGATAGACCGCGTTGTGTACGGTGAAGCATTTCCGCGGATCTTGATGGTAATGGTTGATGACGGTCTGGCGCGTCAGCTCCGACACACACATGATGCAGTCGGCATTGTCCATACCATCTTTCTCAATGCCGTAAACGGTAGGATTGACCTTTCCGCGCGAACGGTCGAAGTCCGTGGCATGCACATGGATGCACAACGGCTTTCCGCTGACGTTCTTGGCGTGGATACCTGCGGGATAGGTGAGCCAGTCGTGCGCATGGATGATGTCGAACTCTTCCGTCCTGGCCACAACTCCGGCAATGACCGAATAGTTATTGATCTCTTCATGCAGGTTTGACGGATAGCCTCCGGCAAACTCCAGACATCCGAGGTCGTTCACGTTCATATAGTTGAAATCCGAATAGAGATGTTCGCGCAGTTTAAAGTAGTAGTCGGGATTCATGATGTTCCCCACTCTACCCTGCACATAGTCCCTGTCAACGTCGCGCCAGGCAATGGGCACGGCATTCATGGCGATGATGCGCGCCGCATGCTGCTCTTCGTCGCCGAAGGGATGAGGCAGGCACAAGGCTATCTCGATGTCACCCTGAGCTTTCAAGCCTTCTGATATACCATAATTGGCTGTGGCAAGTCCCCCAAAGACATGAGGAGGATACTCCCATCCAAACATTAAAACTTTCATAGTTGATGCCCTCCCTTATTTTTGATACTGATATTTCTCCAACAGTTCCATGGCACGCAGGATTTCTCCGACATTCATGGCAAACGATGTAGCTCCCCGTCCGTGGAAAGGCGGATTGCCGTCGAAGAGTTCGCTGATGGTTCCAAGGGCGTGATAGGACATTTCGTCTTCATAGCCCACCATCTGACGCTCCAGGAAGCTGAGGCGCGTGCGCTTGTAGAGTTTCAGACAGGCTTCCATATAGAATCCTCCCAGCCACGGCCAGGCTGTTCCCTGATGGTAAGCGTAGTCGCGCTGTGTCTGCGGTCCCACATATATAGGATTGTAGCCGCCGCTCTTAGGCGACAAGGAGCGCAATCCCTTGGGTGTGAGCAGCTCACGCGTACAAATATCAAGCACGCTCTTCTTCTGCTTCTTGTCCAACGGAGAATAGTCAAGTGCTACGGCGAAAATCATATTGGGACGCACACTCCAATCCATCATGTTGCCGTCAACATAGTCGAACAGATAACCGTATTCGTTCAGGAAGGTATCTACGAACGAAGCCTTCACCTTCTCGGCCAGTGCCTCCAACTCTCCGGCCCGCTTCTCATCCTTTGTATCGGCAGAGAGCATGGCTGCGAAACGAAGGGCATTGTACCACAAGGCGTTGAATTCGACGACATATCCTGTACGCGGCACGACGGGACGTCCATTGGCGGTGGAGTTCATCCACGTCACTGCCTCCTCACGGCCTTCTGTCCGTACCAGTCCGTTCTCTTCAACGGTCAGATTGGGATGCTTTTGTCCCAGGATGTAGTCTACGATGTCCTGAACCAGCTTGCCGTACATCTTGATGCCTTTCTCCTTGCCGGCTTCCTTGAAATACTGCTGCACGGCCCATACGGCCCATAGCGGCACATCGGGCTTGTCCATTTCGTAGATCTTTCCTTGCGGCTTTCCTTCCATGAATGCACGGAGTTCCTTCTCGGCACTTTTCATCACGAGTTCAAAATAGTCTTGCTCCTCAATGGACAAGGTCAGTCCGGGAAGAGCTATGAAGGTGTCGCGTGCACGACACTTGAACCAGGGATATCCGGCAATGAGATAGCGTTCATCCTTCTTTGTCCTGTAGTGGAACTGATGGGCTGCATTGACCAGGCAATGGAAGAAATTGTCACGGGGAGCACGCAGACCTACCTCTTCATCGAAGAGTTTCTTGAGTCTGCTGGTCTTGATTTCGGACGTAGAAGCAGCAAACACGATACTTTCGCCCTTCTTGATGCTCATCTCGAAGTATCCGGGAACATACAGGTCTTCGTTAGATGCATAGCCACGCTCCTGCTCCTTCGGATATTCCACGCCCCGATACCAGTCGGGCTGGAACACAAACGCATTCTTCTTTGAGAACTGCATATAGAGATCGGGGTATCCGGCATACATGCAGGTGCGGATACCATTATCCACCTCGTGATAGACACGCGAGGCTGTGGCATTCTCATGGGTGAACTGCCTGACACTACGGAAGGCCAGGAAGGGCTTGAAGCGCAGTGTGGTGGCCGAATGGGCATCGACCAACGTATAGCGGATCAGCAACCGGTCTTCATAAGCCTGGAAAAGGAATTCCTTTTTCAAGATGACACCTCCCACCCGGTAAAGTGTCGTGGGTACTTTGTCACAGTCAAACTCACGAATGTACTTGTGACCTTTCGGACTAAAGTTGTTTCCCTGATACTTGTGCAGACCCAGATTGAACTCGGCTCCATGCTGGATGACCGTTACATCCAACGAGGAAAGTAGTACATGGTTCTCGTCGTCGAGTTCAGGAACCGGCACGACAAGCAATCCGTGATACTTGCGGATATTGCAGTCTACAATCGTCGAACAGGAATAAGCTCCCGAGCGGTTTGTACGCAACAGCTCCTTGGGCAACGATTCCTGCAGATTCGTCATCAGGGATTTTTCAAATCGTAGATAACTCATATCGCTTTAAGGTATTATATTACAGTTTCTGGTATTATTCGCTTTATCGTAACGTCAAAGGCTGTGTCTTCATCGTATACGTTTATGCTTCCAAAGTTACGAAATTTTCCCGATTGCACAAAAAAAATCACCTGTTTTTATGCAAAAAACAGGTGATTTGAGTATCATACAAGTAGCTTCTACAACTACCGTCATATCGGAATTGCGTCAGGCCGGAATCAGGAAGTTGACCACCTCCTGCTCCACCGTCACCTTGAACGGCCCCACCGGAGCTCCACTCATCAGCCGCCCGTCAATGCCCACCATGGCATGTGCGGCTTCTTCGAACACCACCTCTTGTGTACGGAAAGGATGCACACTGCGGTGGTTCAAGAACTTGCCTTTAAGGAAGAGATAAATGCCTTCGAACAGCTGTGTCATTTCTGGATGATAGACCACCGAAACGTCAAGCAAGCCATTATAGGGAACGGCATTCGGTGTCTGCCCGTAGCCAGACGCATTGCCCACGCAGACTGTCATCACCTTTCGTTTGATGGTCTCTGTGTTGATTCGGAGGTTCATCATGTATTCCATGCGCTGGAAGATCAAAAGAATGAAGGAGAAGATGAACGACAGGGTACGCGAACCGAAAATATGGCGTGTCTGCCTCCGCAAGTTCATAATGGCAGCAACGAGTCCCACGTTCACGCAGTTCAGGAAATAGCGGTGACAGCTTTCACCTTTTTTATTTCTATAGCGGATGCAGCCGAGATCAATCTTCCTCACCCGACGGGCCTTGAGCCAAGCCACAGTCTCCTCCACTTCGCCCTCGCTGAATCCCCAGAAATGAGCGAAATCGTTCATCATACCATTGGGCAGCACGCCGAGTACAATGCCGTCTCGCTGTTGCTGCTCGCACTGCATGAGACAATTCACGGCATCATTCAACGCCGAGTCGCCGCCCACAATGACAATCGTCTTGTAGCCATAGTTAATCATCATCTTGATCAGACGGTCTACACTGCCCATGCTTTCGCTTTGAATCTTGTCAAACGCGATATGCTGGTCGTTCAGCGCACGTTCTATGCGCTCCCACCGCCGTTCCGGATTGCTCAGCAGTCCGCCTTTCGGGCAATAGAGAATGCCCCATTTATCTAATTCTTTATTCATCCTTCACGTTCATAATTATTTCAACTTTCTCCTCCATCGGCAGTGCTGCATCCACCCAATGGATGCTGAAACCACGCCGCTCCATTCCCCGAAACCAGGTCATCTGCCGCTTGGCAAACTGATGAATGGCAATCTCCAGCTGACGGAACATCTCCTCATACGAGCATTTTCCTATGACATATTCCGTCACAAACTTATATTCCAGGCCGTAATAGATCAAATCCTCGGCAGGTATTCCATCTTCGAGCAACCCGCGGATCTCGTCCACCATCCCTTCCTCCAACCGTTGTTTCAGCCGCGCGGTAATCTTCTGCCGGCGTTCGTCCCGGCCTATGTCCACCCCGATGATGAGCGAAGACACTGCCGGAAGCTCACGCTGTGGCATGGGATGTTTCAGATTGTAGACTTCAATCTCAATGGCACGAATGGCACGCTGGGCAGAGTCCACGTCTGTCTTGTTGTGCATGTGGGAACCACTACGCGCCTTCAGCTCCTCCAGCATCACAGTCAGCTTCTCCAATGACATTCCCTCCAGCTGTGCCCGTAGCTCCGGATTCTGAGGGACAGGCGACAGATGGTAACCTTTGAGCACAGCTTCGATATACAATCCGGTGCCGCCGCAGAGAATCGGACGCACTCCCCGACGGCGTATATCCTCGTAGGCATCCATGAAATCCTGCTGATACTGAAACAGGTTGTACTTCGTTCCCGGTTCACAGATATCGACGAGATGATATGGAATAGAAATGTCACCGACCTGATAGTCACTCAAATCCTTGCCTGTCCCGATATCCATACGGCGGTATACCTGCCGGGAGTCTGCTCCGATGATCTCCGCCGGACTTCCATCAAGGGTCAGGCGTGCCGCCAAAGCAGCGGCAAGGCTGGTCTTTCCGCTGGCGGTTGGGCCGAGGATAGTTATCATTGTCTGCATACTGACTGCAAAAGTAACAAAAAAATGTATTCTGACAAGAGCAGAATACATTTTTCTTTATTATTTTCTCCAAGTCGGAAAATTGTCATTGGCATGCAGGAAAGTCCTACTTAACATAGAAGGAATCCGTACCTACACCATAGTTGCGCAGTGATCCATACTTTCCACCGCCCATGTAGTCCTGACACCAAGAACGGCTGGAGGCTTGCTTGCCAAGCTTCGTATTGCGGATGATATAACCACTGACAGAACGACGCTCCAATGGTTTGACATTCCAATGATTACTGGTGATAACGACATCTACAACAGTAGAATCATCTGCTTTTGCAAGGGCAAGTGCCTTAGCCTTGAGCGATTTGTTCATAGAACCCGCCTTTGGCATGGCCAACTTTTCGAGGTTGGCGGGACTGTTGGAAGCAATGGCTTCACCGAGGAGCTTGGCATACATAGCTGCACGGTTGGTTTCAAATGCCCAGTCGGTATCGAAGCCTGTCTCGCCGAAGACCGTCTTGTCGATGAGATTCTCTATTGATGCCATATCGTCTTGTGTTCCGTCTACTCCCTCAAGCAGGAATCCATAGTTTAGTACTCGACGATAGCAGTCCTTCGCTTTCTCAATATCCTCGTCGTCCAGATACATACCTCTTCCTTTGATGTCTGTGAAACGACCCTTCTTGTCTTTCAGTCCGAGGAGCACGCCAAAGCCACCACCCTGACGAGTGCATACCAATCCAGCATCTTCAATTCTCACCGTTGTAGTACGATCTGGATTACATGTGATTCCGTAGGCATGCAGGTTAAGGCTCTGCTTAATTGCTCCGAAGAAAGACCAGAAGCGTTCTTGTTCTTTCTGGATCTCATTCATAATCTGATAGCCCGCTTGTCCGAGTGATGAAGACAATCCACCTGTTTGGTCTGCAAGGAGGATTTTGTTATTTGCAGCATAGCGTGCAAACATCTTGTCACGCAAGTCTATCATCTCCTGATTGCTCAAGTCCCCGCAGTTCATCAGCCAAGTATAGGCATTGACCTTACCTTCGCTCTTCATGTTGTTATAGTCAACGAATGTCGTTTCCGCCATGGTCCAAGGTTGTTCTGGCAGTTGCTTGCCGCCGAGCACTTTCTTTGTGATGGTTTTGAAAGCCTTCTGTTTAGCTTTTTCTGTCGTTTTGTCTACTGCTTTTTCGGCAGCCATCTTTACGCCGTGCGTTACGTTACCTTTCACCTTGCCAAGAACATTTCCCAACTGGGCATGTGATGTGGTAGAAAATGCAAACATAATAGCTATCGCCATCAATCCTTTTGCAAGTGGTTTGTTTGTCTTCATAAGTTTCATAAAATTTAGTGTATTTATCATGTAATGGAATTTAATTGCCACAAAGATAGGCATTTTTTTCAAAAGGAGCAAGAAAATAGATAAAAATAAAGGCCGCCCATATATTGGACGGCCTCTATAATTATAATAAGGTGTTCGCTTATTTGAGTTCGGCGAGGTACTTAATGGTGCGAACCATCTGAGAAGTGTAAGAGTTCTCATTGTCGTACCAAGAAACAACCTGAACCTGATAGGTATCGTCGTCGATCTTGCTAACCATGGTCTGAGTAGCGTCGAACAGTGAACCGAACTTCATACCGATGATGTCAGAAGAAACGATCTGATCCTCAGTGTAACCGAAGCTCTCAGTACCAGCAGCC
>CAMHEA010000076.1 GCA_946184025.1 uncultured Prevotella sp. | reverse complement strand
TCTGGTTGATAATGGTGTCAACGGCAATGGCGGTCTTACCCGTCTGACGGTCACCGATAATCAACTCGCGCTGTCCGCGTCCGATAGGAATCATGGAGTCAACAGCCTTCAATCCGGTCTGAAGCGGTTCCTTCACAGGCTGGCGATAGATGACACCAGGAGCCTTACGGTCAAGCGGCATTTCAAACGATTCGGTCAAATCAATGTCGCCCTTACCGTCGATAGCTTCACCAAGAGGATTGATGACGCGCCCAAGCATGTTGTCGTTCACGCGAATGGAGGCAATGCGATGGGTACGCTTCACGACTTGTCCCTCTTTGATGCCGGATGTCGGACCAAGAAGAATGCAACCAACGTTGTCTTCCTCCAGGTTCATCACGATTGCCATGGTGCCATTTTCAAACTCAAGCAACTCATTGGCCTCTGCATTGCGAAGGCCGTAGATACGAGCCACACCGTCGCTGACGGTCAACACGGTTCCGACTTCGTCGAACTTTTCCGCGTCGTTGATGCCTCGAAGTTGCTGAAGCAATACTTCTGACACTTCACTTGGTTTTATTTTATCTGACATTTCTTTTGCTTTTTATTTCTTTAATTCTGTGAGGATGCCTTTCAGTTTCGACCTTACGCTTGCATCCATCCTGTACGTTCCATACTCAAGGATGAAGCCGCCGATAATGTCGGGATCAACCTCTGTCTGGAACTCCACAGTTCCTTGAGTCTTGCTTTCCACCATCTGCCGCATCTTCAGCTCTGTAGCTGGAGAAACTGCAGCGGCGGTGATGAGTCTACCGCGGATGATATTCTTCTGTTGGCGGTAAAGCGTGATATACGAATTAGCCATGAACTGCAGTGCGCTCTCCCTTCCCTCTTCCAAAACAAGCTGGACAAAGCGTCGCGTGAACTCTGTCGGCTCATCGCCGCAGGCTGTCACCAGCAGTGTCTCTTTCTTGTCTTTAGCGAGCATGGGGTTGTCTATCGTAAACCGCAGTTCGGGCACACGCAGATAGCTTTCTGCAAGCATCTGCATCTCTGCGTATACCTTCGCTTCCAGTTTTGCTTCCATGGCACTCTTCAAGAGTGCACGGGCATAACGAACCGATATTACACCTATGTCCATAAACCGTTATTCTTTCTTGTTGTCAACAGATATTTCATCCAGCAGTCTGTCAATCATCTCCATTTGTGAGGCATCAGATGAGAGTTTCTCACGAAGCACCTTCTCGGCAATCTGGACTGAAAGCTCAGCCACTTGCGTGCGAATGTCGCGAATGGCATTGCGCTTCTCGCCTTCAATCTGTGCCTTGGCATCTTCAAGCAGCCGGGCACTTTCTTCGCGAGCCTTCCCTTGTGCCTTCTCCACAATGGCTTCACGCGTCTCGGCAGCTTCTTTGAGAATCTGTGCTTGCTTTTCGCGTGCCTCTTGGAGTATCGCTTCACCTTCCTGACGGATGTTCTCCAAACGCTCTGATGCCTCGTGGGCCTTCTTCAGACTTTCGTCAATGTACTTGTTTCGTTTGTCTACCATGCCGACAATGGCAGGGAAGGCAAACTTGGCAAGAACGTAGAAGATGACCAAGAATGCCAGAAGCATCCAGAACAGGAGTCCCAGGTCTGGTGTAAGGATTGCTGGCAGTTTACTGAAATCCATTAGCTAATTGTTTTTTTCTTCATTAGATCAAGAATGCACAGGCAGCAATAGCAAAGAGTGCACAACCCTCAACAAACGCTGAGGTCAGAATCATGTTCGTCTGGATCTTACCCGTGGCTTCCGGCTGACGGGCAATAGCGTCCATCGCACTACCACCAATCTTACCAATACCTAAACCTGCACCAATCGTTGCAATACCTGCACCAAGACCGCAGCCCAGCTGTGCCAGACCTTCAGCAGCCAATAATGTTGAAATAATCATAGTTGTAAATGTTTTAAATTATTAATTGATATATTATTCTACTTTAATATTACTCTTCGCCATGTTCCTTATGGGCCAAACCAATGAACACCGCGCTAAGCATTGTGAAGACATACGCCTGAACAAAAGCCACCAGCAACTCCAGCAGATTCATAAAGAGAAGCATAATGATGCTGAAAGCGTTCAGGCCTAATCCAAATCCGACTCCCATGGACCAACCGAGGAAAATCACACATGTGAAACTCAGCATCACTGCGTGGCCTGCCATCATGTTGGCAAAGAGACGAATCATCAGCGCAAAAGGCTTCGTGAAGACACCAAACAATTCAATCAAAGGCATGACTGGTGCCGGATAGGCCTTCAAGAAGAGTGGCACGTCAGGCCAGAAAATTTCTTTCCAATACTCTTTGTTAGCAAAGAGATTGATGGCAAGCATGGTGCAGACGGCCAAGAAGAAGGTAATGTTGATGTTACCCGTCACATTTGCTCCACCGGGGAAGATGGGAATCAAACCAATCAGATTGGTAGTGAAGATGAAAAAGAAAACCGTGAGCAAATAAGGTGCATACGGTTTGTAATGCTTCTCCCCTATTGAAGACTTGATGACATCGTCGTGGATCATCATTACAAACATTTCCATCATACCAACAAAGCCACCCGGAGCCTCGCTCTTCTCATCGTGCTTTTTATACCAACGGGCACACGACAAGAAAACGGCAATGAGAATGGCCGCAACAATCCAGATCTGCATCACCGTCTTGGTAATGCTCAAATCCAACGGACGTTTCTCGCTTCCGTCTGCCATACGCTCATAGATTTTACCATGACGCTCCTCATTAAAGAAGAAACCGTCAGGCAAAGAATGAGCCGTACAGAAATGCCACTCACCAGTACGACTGCTACGAATGATAATGGGAAGAGGAATGCTCAGATGCTTGCCCTGATAGGATGCGATATGCCACTCATACGAATCGGCCAAGTGCTCCAGGACAATCTCCGGAATGTTAATGCCTTCCCCCTCCTTCGTTTCTGCCGCACAGAGCTGCATCGGAAGCCATGCAACCATCATCAGGAGGATTATCGACTTTATCTGTTTCATTATTATATAATATGTATATACAACTCTTTATCCCGTTCAAGAACGGTTAGACACTCGGGCGAAGAACACAGAATGGTGTGCCAATGACACAAAGTAGAATACCATAAAGACCAAGAAGAAGGGTAGCATGGCATCACGACCACAAACAAGATAGTAGCCAAACAACGTTGCCAATGCCGCTAACAGGCGTAAACCTGATACAGCAGTATAGAACGTTGGCAAGCTTTCCGGTGCATTCTCTGCAATCCGGTACCATACCCGTGAGACGGCAACGCCAATGACTAACGTAAAGAGAACGCTCACGACGGCAGGTGTGAGAATTTCAGCCATATACCATACATTCATCACCAGCAAGGCAACAAGGAACAAGGCAACGGCTATACTTAACTGCTGCTTCACATATTGCTTGCTAATTTTCTTTATATCAGCCATTTGCTTTCCACTGTTCTTTTACACTTATAGTTCTACGCACAAACTGATTTTGTTCTTCTGTACTTCTACGAACCCGCCAAGAATGTCGAAATGAGTCTTCTCACCATTAGGCAAAGTGTATTCAACCTCTCCTTTTTCCAACGAGGATATAATGGGAGCATGACCAAGAAGTATTTCAAACCTTCCCAGCGTTCCCGGTACGACCACACTTTCAACGTTTCCGTCGAACACGACCTTTTCCGGCGAGACTATTTTCAGATTTAAACTCATATTCTTCCGTTTAAGAGGGGCATGTCAATGGCCTTTACACGACTGGTGGCCGATAATGACAATGCGTCCAGCCTACTGTCCATGCTCCCAGTTTCAATTCTATCCTTTGGCAGCTTCCATCAGTTTCTTACCCTTTTCAATGGCCTGCTCTATTGTTCCGACATTAAGGAAAGCCTGCTCTGGCAGGTAGTCAACCTCACCGTCAAGAATCATGTTGAAGCCTTTGATCGTATCTTCGATGCTGACCATGACACCGGGAACACCGGTGAACTGCTCCGCAACAGAGAACGGCTGAGAGAGGAAACGCTGTACGCGACGGGCACGATTGACGACTTGCTTATCCTCATCAGAGAGTTCGTCCATACCGAGGATGGCAATAATGTCCTGCAATTCGTTATAGTGCTGGAGTATCTGCTTTACACGCTGCGCACAGTCATAGTGTTCCTTTCCGACAATCAGCGGATCAAGAATGCGCGACGTACTTCCCAGCGGATCAACAGCCGGATAGATACCCAACTCGGTAATCTTACGCGAAAGCACCGTCGTCGCATCCAAATGCGTAAAGGTTGTTGCCGGTGCAGGGTCAGTCAAGTCATCAGCAGGAACATAAACAGCCTGGACAGACGTGATGGAACCATTCTTTGTTGACGTAATACGTTCCTGCATGGCACCCATCTCACTGGCAAGCGTCGGCTGATAACCTACGGCCGATGGCATACGGCCGAGCAAAGCGGACACTTCTGAGCCAGCCTGGGTGAAACGGAAGATGTTATCAATGAAGAAGAGGATGTCTGCAGCCTCACCATCTTTACCGCCATTGTCACGGAAAGTTTCTGCCACGGTCAGCCCCGAAAGAGCTACAGAAGCACGCGCACCCGGCGGTTCGTTCATCTGTCCATAGACCAGTGTAGCCTGACTCTTCTTCAGTTCCTCCGGATCGACAAGCGACAAATCCCACTTGCCTTCTTCCATCGCCTTCTGGAATTTTTCACCATAACGGACAACCCCCGATTCTATCATCTCACGAATCAGGTCGTTACCTTCACGCGTACGCTCTCCTACTCCGGCAAAGACTGAGAAGCCGTTGTGGCCCTTTGCAATGTTGTTGATCAGCTCCATGATGAGCACCGTCTTACCAACACCGGCACCACCAAACAGACCGATTTTTCCACCCTTCATGTACGGTTCCAACAGGTCAATCACCTTGATACCCGTAGACAGCACCTCCTTGCGTGTAGAAAGCTCTTCAAACTTCGGAGCCTCCCTGTGAATAGGATATGCACCTGTCATATCAAGCTGTTTCATACCGTCGATAGGCTGACCGATAACGTTCAGCATACGACCTTTAATCTGGTCTCCAGCCGGCATCTGAATAGGATTACCCGCAGGCACAGCTTCCAGTCCGCGTTGCAAACCTTCCGTGTTGTCCATAGCTACACAGCGTACGGTGTCTTCCCCGATATGCTGCTGCACCTCTATGATAAGGTTGCTGCCGTCAAGGCGTTTAACGCTCAGAGCCTCATAGATTTTAGGCAACACTTTCTCTGCATCCTCACCTTTGGTGTCGAAATACACATCGATAACAGGACCGATAATCTGAGAAATGTGCCCGATGATTTGTGACATAAGCTTTATACTATTTTTAGTTATTAATATTCTCGGCAAAAGGGTGCTAAATGCTCAATTCGTCCAACACCTTGATCAGTTTCTTGTCAAAGGGCTTGTCGCTGCGGATTGCCTCAGACAGCGGAACATAGACAACCTCGTTGTTCCTTACTCCGACCATAATGTTACGCTGGCCTTGCAAGATAGCTTCAACAGCTCCCACACCTGTACGGCTGGCAAGGATGCGGTCACGCGCCGTCGGACGGCCACCGCGCTGCAAGTGGCCAAGGATAGAAACCCGTACGTCATAGTCAGGGAATTCTTTCTTCACACGGTCTGCGTAATAAAGAGCTCCGCATTTCGGACTTTCCGACACAATGACGATGCAGCTTTTCTTCGACTTGCGGATTCCACGCTCCATGAAACGCGACAACTGGTCCACATTCGTTGAATCCTCAGGAATGATGGCAGCCTCCGCACCACAAGCAATGGCACTGTTCTGAGCCAAGAAGCCCGCATCGCGACCCATCACCTCTATAAAGAAGATGCGTTCATGACTTTGCGCAGTATCACGAATACGGTCCACACACTCCATGATAGTGTTCATCGTCGTGTCATAACCGATGGTATTGTCCGTACCATAAAGGTCGTTATCAATCGTACCCGGAAGACCGATGCAGCAGACATCATACTCCTGCGCAAAAAGCATGGCACCCGTCAGCGAGCCGTTTCCACCTATGACGACCAAGGCATCAATACCCTCCTTTTGCATATTCTCGTAAGCCTTGGCACGTCCTTCTTCCGTACAGAACTCAGCCGAGCGCGCCGTCTTGAGGATAGTGCCTCCCCGACGTACGATGCCACTCACATCCTCTGTCGAAAATGATTTGATCTCTCCTTGTACCAAGCCGTCATATCCGCGATAGATGGCCTTGATGTTAAAACCATTGTAAATGCCGGCACGCGTCACTGCACGGATAGCGGCATTCATACCCGGCGCATCTCCGCCTGATGTCAGAATTCCGATAGTCTTGATTTTAGCCATATTTAAATATGTGTAAAGTTAACTTTTTATATGTATAGAATTAGAAATCACTCGCAAAGTTAATGTTTTTTCCAAAAACAGCCAACTCCTCAAGAGATTTTTTCATGCAAGATGGGGGCGAATTAAAACTTTTTATTACTTTTGCATTATGAAGCTATCCATTATCATCCCCGTCTACAATGCTGAGACAACGCTGCCACAATGCGTCAGCAGTCTGACCACGCAGTCGTTTTCCGACTACGAAATCATTATGGTTGACGATGGATCGACAGACGCAAGCGGAGATTTATGCGATAAATTCAGCCGGGACGACAAGCGAATCGTCGTATTACACACAACAAACGGAGGCCCCGGCACAGCCAGAAACCACGCACTGGAGATAGCTACAGGAGAATACGTCACATTCGTCGACAGCGACGACTACCTACCCAAAGACACGCTGTCCGCCACAATGGAAATCATGGACAGCCATTCCGATTACGACATACTGGAATTCCCCATCCTCACCTCCGACAGAAAAGGGAAGCCCCTTACGTCCACCTTCGGCGACAAGGAATACAAGGACTTTCCGTCCTATTGGCTCACCGAGCAAGGCTATCGGCACGCCTATATGTGGAACAAAATCTACCGGCGTACCCTGTTCAACGGATTACGCTTCTCCCCCGACTACATCTTTGAAGACTTGCGAATCCAGCCACAGCTCATGAAAAGAGCCCGGATCATTGCAACCACCTCACGAGGCGGCTACCACTACAGCAACACCCCCACAAGCCTGTCCCATCGCGTCAGCGGCAGACAGATGCGGATGGCCGTAGAAACCCACGAAGCCACATTAGACGAACTGGCCGGGATGTATGCCAACGAGATTTCTTTCCAAAAATACTACATGCACGCCGTCAATGCACAAATCGACCTCTACGCATTGACCCGTGAAATACTCCTCAGACAACGCCGCGTATCATGGCGTGCCATGTCGCACGAAAGCATTATATTCAAGCTAAAAATCATCATTCACAACACACTGGGATTAAAATCATTATGCAAAATCATTCAACTACTACACCATCTGCCATGCCCCTGATCAGTTTCATCATACCCGCCTACGACCTTCCCGTCCATTTGCTCAGCGAATGCCTGCAAAGCATCCTGCAACTTCCCCTCAACGAAGAAGAGCGGGAAATCATCCTCATTGACGACGGATCTCCCAAAAGTCCCCTGCAAGAATTGACAGACTATGCAGAGCACATCATCTACATCCGCCAGAAAAACAGCGGTCTGAGTGCTGCCCGCAACAAAGGACTGGAAATCTGTCAAGGCAGATACATTCAGTTTGTCGACGGTGACGACAAACTGCTTCCCTGCGGCTACACCCATTGCCTCGACATCATCAAAAACAATCCCCAAGCAGACCTCGTCATGTTCTCACACACAAGAGACGAACTTGCTGAGAGGAATGAAACAAGAGACAAGAAACAAGAAACACCCGTGAGCGGAACCCACTACATGCGCCACAACAACCTACAGGCAGGAGCCTGGGGCTACCTGTTCAAGCGCAGCATCCTCGGCGACCTCCGCTTCACCAACGGAATCCTACACGAAGACGAGGAATTCACCCCCCTGCTCCTACTTCGCTCCGAGCAGCTCATCCACACCACCACCATCGCCTATTACTACCGCGTACGCCCCCACTCCATCATACAAGCCAACGACAAGAGCCAGACACACAAAAGGCTCAACGACAAGGAACGCATAATCATGCACCTCGCCGACATCGCCGCCCACCTTTCCACCGACGGACGGACAGCCCTGCAACGGCGTGTCAACCAACTGACGATGGACTACATCTACAACATCATCACCCGCACCCATTCCGAAGAAGAACTCAACACGCGCCTCAACCGGTTGCACCAGCAAGGCCTGTTCCCCCTGCCCCATGCCGACTACACCCAGAAATACAAATGGTTCCGCCGCCTTTCGCGCCATGCCATCGGACGCAAGTTCATGCTCGCTATCAGCAAATACGGAATCCCCAAACAACAGGAGAGCAGCATGTAGCGTTACTCGTTAGGACATTGGATGTTTGGAATGCAGAACTCCCAACTCCAGCCTTCTCATTTATCATTTAACATTCGTTATTCAGGGAGCATCGCTCCCGCCCCACAATATGAAAATCCTGCTTTTCGGAGAATACAGCAATCTCCACGCCACCCTTGCCAAAGGACTCAGAACCCTCGGACACGACGTTCTCGTCATCTCCGACGGAACCCGCTGGCGCAACTACGAACGCGACATCGACCTCAGTCGCAACAGCCACACGCTCCGCGACAAACTCCGCTACACCGCCAAGCTCATCACCCTCCTGCCCAAGATGCGCGGATTCGATGTCGTGCAGCTCATCAACCCCGACTGCTTCAAACTCAAGGCCGAGCGGCAATACTACTTCTTCAACTACCTGAAACGCCACAACCGGAAAGTGTTCTCCGGAGCCTTCGGAACCGACTGGTACTGGGTAGATGCCGGCCTCCACCTCCGACAGTTCCGCTACGGAGACTTCTACATTGGCGACCGAAAGCGACTCGACGAAGCACCCGTGCAAAAATACATCGAAGAATGGATCGGCACACCCAAAGGCACCTACAGCCAATATGTCAACCGCCACTGCGACGGCATCCCCGCCTGTCTCTACGAATACTATGCATGCTACTCCCACTACTTTCCCGAGAAGACCCGCTTCCTGCCACTGCCCATTATTCCCGAGCACACCGCCCCCGTCACCCCCTATCAAGGCTACCCCATCCGCTTCTTCATAGGCATCGACACCCGACGCGCACAATACAAGGGCACCGACATCATGCTCCAGGCACTCAAAGCCATCCGCCAAGCCTATCCCACCCAGTGCGAAATCGTCAAGGCCGAGCACCTGCCCTTCGACCAGTACCAGCAGCTCATGGACAGCTGCCATTGCGTACTCGACCAACTCTACAGCTATACTCCAGCCATGAACGCCCTGCAAGCCATGGAAAAAGGCCTCGTCAACATCGGAGGCGGAGAACCCGAAAGCTATGACATCCTCCACGAACACGAACTACACCCCATCATCAACGTGGAGCCAACCTTCGAAAGTGTCTATCACCAACTCGAACAACTCATCCTCCACCCTGAACGCATCCCTCAGCTGCAACAGCAGAGCATCGAATACATCCGGCGGCACCACGACTACCGACGCGTCGCACAGCAATACGTCGACTTCTACAACGACATGCCCGCAGAATGATAACAGAGCCAAGAAGCGGAACCCTTTCGGATTCCGCTTCCTTGTCTCAGTCGTCCCAGATGTTGAATCTGCCGCCTACCTCCGCAGGCTCCTCTTCAAAGAAATCAGTTTTCTTGGCATCGCCTTCGCCGTATCCGTAGTCAACGCCTTTGTCTACAGATAAGCCGAGCAGACTCAGCGTGGATGCTATATATATGTATTCTGTGCTGGGTGCTTGATATATTTTCTTTTCCATATTGGGTTTTCTTATACATTATTACATCATTAGTTTTCTACCGCCTATGCTCCCCTCCGAGGGAGGGGCAGGCGGGAGGTTCTATTATTTCAGGAACACCTTTTTCACCGTTCCATCCTGCTTGCGGATGAGGTTCAGTCCCTTCTGCAGAGTCTGGCGGGTGCGCCCTTGTGCATCGTAGATGGCGCTGGCCTCGCTGGCCTCCTTGCGCAGGTCGGCAGCCTCAAGGGCGGTAATGACCTCCTCGGGCAGGTTCTCGTCAACGACGGGCTCCTGGGTTTCGGTCGGTTCCTCCGTTTCTGCGGGGGCTTCCATCATCACGAAGTCCATGTAGTTGGCTCCCTCACTTGTAGACGGACTTCCCTTCAGCCATTCACCGTGGAAGGTGACGCGGTGGGGATTCATCTTCACCGTGCCCATCGCCTTGAGGAACTTGTCGCCGGAGATATAGAAGGTGCCGTTGTTGTTGGCCGTGATGGTCTCCAAGACGTAATAGCCCCTTGTCTCCCAGCCGTCCATGCCGGACCCCGTCTCATACGGCTCGCCGTCTTCTGCGGCACTGGTCGTGTGCGTAGCCTCTACGGCGATTTCGTAGTT
>CAMHEA010000075.1 GCA_946184025.1 uncultured Prevotella sp. | reverse complement strand
GAATACTTTGGTATCGGTGCCGATTTGATGGTGTTTTTTGAACCGGTAGGCATCTTCGTGGCCATCATTTTGGCTACCGGGCTGGCATTTCTGTTCGAACAGCGGGCCGAACGCGAGTTTTCACTCTTGAATCAGCTTAACGACGAAGAACCTGTCTGTGTGTATCGTGACGGACGAATGACGTACATTCCCAAGCATGACGTGGTTGTTGGTGACATCGTATTCATCGGTACGGGCGATGAAATCCCGGCAGACGGGCGTTTGCTGGAGGCTGTCAGATTGCAGGTTGACGAATCTTCATTGACCGGTGAGCCGATTGCTGAAAAAGAAACGGGTGCAGACGGTGATGGAACCTATCCGGCATGGATGGTGCTCCGGGGGACGAAAGTCATGGAAGGACATGGTGTGTTTGAAGTAAAGGCTGTCGGAGATGGAACGGAGAACGGTAAGGTTTTTATAGCTGCACAGATAGATGACCGAGTAAAGACACCGCTCAACGAACAACTGGAGCGTTTGGGCGGACTTGTGGCTCGGGCTTCGTATGTCGTTGCTGCGCTCATTGTCATCGGTCGGCTGGCTGATTTCCTGCTGACGGAACCCTTTACCCCCCTTGGCTTCCTTCTCTATGTGCTTCAAACCATAATGATTGCCGTTACGCTGATTGTCGTTGCGGTGCCCGAAGGATTGCCGATGGCCGTCACGCTGAGTCTTGCCTACAGTATGCGCAGGATGCTGAAGACCAACAACCTGGTGCGGAAGATGCATGCCTGCGAAACGATGGGGGCTGCGACAGTGATCTGTACGGACAAAACTGGCACCCTGACGGAGAACCGGATGCGGGTGGCGGAAGTGTATACGGGTAAAGGCCAAGGGCTTTCACCTTCACTTTACATGAATATGGCGGTGAATGCCACGGCACAGCTGGATGGTGATGAGATTATCGGGAATCCCACGGAGGGTGCTTTGCTGCTGTGGCTTCGCGAACAGGGGCATGACTATCGTATCTGGAGAGAGGAAACGGACATCATTGATGAGCAGCCGTTTACTACAGAGCGTAAATACATGACTGTTACCGCAGTCCATCGTTCCTCCACAGCCCCCTCTTCGCCTGTTACCTACATGAAGGGAGCCCCCGAAATTGTCATGGCCATGTGCGAACTGTCGGATGAAGTCCGTAAGGATTATCTTTTGAGGCTGGGAGAATATCAGCAAAAAGGAATGCGCACGCTGGCCTTTGCTTGCCAGCAAAAAGGCGGAGAGGAACAGGTTTCTCTTCAGAAACCCGTGTTTCAAGGTGTCGTTTCTATCGCTGATCCTGTTCGAAAGGACGTTCCTGCGGCCGTCAAAGAGTGTCTACAGGCCGGCATCGACGTAAAGATTGTTACGGGAGATACGGCAGGAACGGCTCGTGAGATAGCCCGGCAGATAGGCTTGGAAGTAAGTTCAGGGGGCATCATGGATGGTGAAGACTTTGAGAAGCTTTCCGATGAAGCACTGAAGGAGCGTGTGGCTGACCTGCAAATCATAGCCCGTGCCCGTCCGATGGACAAGAAACGGCTGGTGGAAGTCTTGCAGGCACGGGGCGAAGTGGTGGCGGTGACAGGCGACGGCACCAACGATGCTCCGGCACTACGTGCTGCACATGTGGGATTGTCAATGGGTAACGGAACGGCTGTGGCCAAAGAAGCATCTGACATTACAATCATCGACAACTCTTTCTCTTCCATCGGAAGGGCCGTAATGTGGGGACGGTCATTGTATAGGAATATCCAGCGTTTCATCCTGTTCCAGATGACGGTCAATGTGGTGGCTTGTCTCATCGTGTTGACTGGTGCTTTCTTCGACATCCAGTCGCCTTTGACCGTCACGCAGATGCTTTGGGTGAACCTCATCATGGACACCTTCGCCGCCATGGCACTGGCTTCGTTGCCGCCTTCGCAGTCAGTCATGGAAGAACGACCGCGCGACCGTCAGCGATTTATCATCAGCAAGCCGATGCGCCAGTTTATTATCGGTGTGGGATTATTGCTCACCATCATCTTGCTTGTGTTGTTCTTCTATGATGAGCAGGGTGGTTTCAACTTGCACGAGAAGAGTGTGTTCTTCACCGTATTTGTCATGTTGCAGTTTTGGAATCTGTTTAATGCCAAGGCGTTTCTCACAGGGCGGAGTGCCTTCCACGGATTGTCGCATTGCCGTGAGTTCTTGTTCATCGTTGCATGCATCTTCTTCGGCCAGATATTGATTGTACAACTGGGAGGGCAGATGTTCAATGTTGAGCCGCTGTCTTTGAACGAATGGGGGATCATCGTAGGTGCAACGTCATTTGTCTGTGTGATAGGAGAAATGGCCAGATGGTTAAAAGGATGTCGGAGTCAGTTACATTCAAAAAAGAGGATTTTTAGCCTTTAATAGAAAAAACATATAATGGAATAGAAAAGAACAACGCAGGATGAAGAAAAGATTACTATTTATCTGCCTAGGCAACATCTGCCGTTCCCCGGCTGCCGAAGGAGTGATGCGAAAAATGGTGGAAGCACGCGCGTTGGCAGACGATATTGTCGTCGATTCGGCGGGCATTGGAGCTTGGCATGTAGGCGAACAGCCTGATCGCCGGATGCAGAAGCATGCGGCACAAAGAGGCTATGACCTGTCGGTGTTGCGTGCCCGTCAGTTTAAGTCGGTCGACTTTGATAGGTTTGACTATATTGTCGTGATGGATGAGGAGAACTATCAGGACGTGATGGGTCGCATGCCTTATGCCCCTGATACGGAAACGCGTCACCGCTACCAACAGAAAGTCATTCGGATGAAGGATTGCTTTGTGGCGTTTCAGGGGCAGACGAGTGTGCCAGACCCCTATTACGGAGGAGCCGAAGGCTTTGAATGGGCTTTGGACTTGATTGAGGACGGCTGCCGGGGATTGCTTGCTATGTTGACAGGCAAGGATTAGCGTGGTGAAACGGAAGGCCGTTCCTGTTTTTGTTCGCTTTCATGCATTCTGTAATAAAGGCTATATTATTTTGCAATAGAGGCTTTGTTGCAAAGTAAAACAGGCTCTTTTATCGAGTAATATGGGCTTTATTGCTTTTCGGGTGAGCCTGATCCGTTTGTGTATGGGGCTCAGACAAATGAAGAAAGTGGTCGTATAAATGTACGCAAAATGAGCGGATTTGGGTTGAAAATACATTCTCTTTGACATTTTGAAGGTTTGAATGGTGTCATTTTGCAGTTTTCTGTGGTAAAATGCTTTTATTTCGAATATTTTTTATTATCTTTGCAGCTCATAATTGTAGAAGGGAGTAACATAAGATGAAGAAGGAGTATCTGATTTACAAACTGAGCGACAAGGTGAAGAGTTCGTGCAAGATAGACAACGAACTGTTCTCCGAGTATGGAGTGAAGCGCGGACTGCGCAACGAAGACGGTTCCGGCGTATTGGTGGGACTGACCAATATCGGTAATGTCGTTGGCTACGAACGTGGGGCAGACGGCAAACTTTATCCGACGGACGGCAAACTCTATTATCGTGGCTACGAGTTAAGCCAGCTGGTGGAGCCGCTTCTCAAGGAAAAACGATTCGGCTTCGAGGAAGTAGCCTTTCTGCTCCTGTCCGGCGAACTGCCAGACAGGGAGGAACTGTCGGCCTTTTCCGAACTCCTTAACGACAATATGCCGCTCGACCATCGCACCATCGTGCATCTGGTGGACTTGGAAGGTTCCAATATTATGAATATCCTGGCGCGTTGTGTGCTGGAGATGTATACTTTTGATCAAAATCCAGACGACATTTCCCGCGATAACCTGATGCGCCAGTCAATAGAATTGATCGCCAAGTTCCCGACGATCGTGGCCTATGCCTACAACATCTATCGGCACAGTGTGCATGGACGGTCGTTGCACATTCGTCATCCCAAGGAAAATCTTTCCATTGCCGAGAACTTCCTTTTCATGTTGAAACACGATGACTATACAGAACTGGAGGCCCGTACGCTGGACTTGCTCCTGATTACACACGCAGAGCATGGTGGCGGTAACAACTCTACGTTTACGGTTCGTGTCACTTCTTCGACGCGTACGGATACCTATTCCTCCATTGCTGCTGGTATCGGCTCCTTGAAAGGACCGCTCCACGGAGGTGCCAATATCAAGGTTATCAACATGTTCCACCATCTGAAGGAACAGATCAAGGACTGGACGAACGTGGATGAGGTGGACACTTACCTGAAGCGGATGCTCAATAAAGAAGCCTATGACAAGACCGGACTCATCTACGGCATTGGACACGCAGTCTATACAAAGAGTGATCCGCGTGCCGTAGAACTCAAGAAACTGGCTGGTGAACTGGCTAAGGAAAAGGGAAGGGAAGAAGAGTATAACTTCCTGTGTCTCTTGGAGCAGGAAGGTATCAAATGCCTGATGGCACATCGCAAGTCGGGCAAGCCCGCATGCGCCAATCTTGACTTCTACAGCGGGTTTATCTATGAAATGATCGGGCTGCCTCAGGAAATCTATACGCCTATCTTTGCCATGGCGCGTATCGTAGGCTGGACGGCTCACCGCATAGAAGAGCTGAACTTCGATGGTCGCCGTATCATCCGCCCGGCCTATAAAAACATCCTTGGCGAAAAGGAATATACCCCGATTGACGCACGATAAAGGCTTTCGATAAGTAAATTCTTTCGAGTTCTTCGCTATCACGAAGGTAAACAAAGATAATAAAAGCAACGAAGCTGCATGGGAATTTCTCCATGCAGCTTCGTCTGTTTGAAAAGGAAACGACGGCATAGGTCTTTTTCTTCATGCATTGAAGACCTTGGCAGAAGGTTCCTGCGGGTGATCTTTCTTGCCGTTGCAGAATCAAATAAAGGAATTTCCACTCTCCTGTACTCAAAAGGAAAACGGGCATTGTTACCTCCTGTCTTCCGGACTGGTTTTATATTTATCTATGAAAAATCCCCTTTGGCTAAGCGGCCAAAGAGGATTTATGATGGATCGTTTTGAAATTACATGTTTACAGGAGCCCCATCTTTCCGATGAAGAACAGGAGCGTGTAGCCTAAGATGAGCGTAATGACACCAACGGTGAGGCCAATCTTGAGCATGTCGTTCTGCTGGACGAGTCCCGTGGAGTAGGCAATGGCGTTCGGCGGGGTTGAGATGGGTAGACACATGGCTGCCGATGCTGACAGGGCAATTCCCATGAGGACAGTCGGAGTACCACCGATAGCAGCCAGGCGGTCGCCCATACCTGTGCAGACAACAGCAAGGATAGGTACGAGAAGTGCTGCCGTGGCTGTGTTGGAAATGAAATTAGAGAGGAAATAGCAAATAAGTCCAGACGCAAATAGGATGACCAGCGGGCTCCACTCGCCGAACGGGATGCTCTTGATGGCGGCATCGGCAAGGCCGGAACCGTTCATTCCCAATCCAAGTGCAAATCCACCGGCTACCATCCAGATGACAGCCCAGTCAATTTCCTTTAAGTCTTTGGCTGTGATGACGCCTGTAATGGCGAAGATTCCCATAGGAATCATGGCTACTGTGTTGGCGTCAATGCCCGTATATTCCTTCGGAATGACCCACAGCAGGATGGTGATGATGAATGTCAGACATACAACCCACATACGCCAGCCATGATGGATGTTTCCGTCTATCTTCAGTTCGATGGTCTTCTGTGTGAAGGGGAAGAACTTTAGGATGACGCGCCATGAAATGAGTAGGATGAGAATGGTTAGTGGGAACATGATGGCCATCCACTGACCAAAGCCAAGACCCATGTTCAAACCTGCTTCATCGTTCAGCACTTTCAAGGCAATGGCGTTGGGAGGTGTTCCGATGGGGGTTCCCATACCACCGATATTGGCTGCGACCGGAATGCTCATGGTCAGGGCGATACGTCCTTTACCATTGGCAGGAAGGGCTGCAAAGACAGGAGTAAGGAAGGTCAGCATCATGGCTGCGGTGGCCGTATTGCTGACGAACATAGAAAACAATCCTGTAATGAGAAGGAATCCCAGCAGGACGTTTTCACTCTTCTTGCCGAACGGACGAATCAGGTTCTTGGCCAACAATACGTCGAGTCCTGACTTGGTTGCTGCGATGGCCAGAATAAATCCACCCAGGAAGAGCATAATGACGGGATCAGCAAAAGCTGCCATGATTTCCTTGGACTTCAGCAAGTTTCCAAAGGTCTCATTTTCCTCTCCTTTGAAGAATGCCAAGGAGTTGTTGGAGATCGTGAGACACATCGATGTGATGATGGTAAGGGACGTTGCCCATGAAGGAATACATTCCGTGAGCCAGGAAAGGGTGGCAAACACGAAGATGGCGATAACCCGTTGTTGTACGATTGTCAGTCCGTCAATGCCGAAGGCGCTTGTCGGCAAGTTCCAAATAATGACGGTGATGATTGCAATAACAAGCAATTCGAGCATTTTCTTTTTCGAATACTTGTTGTTCAGTGCATTAGAATTTGCTTCTGCCATTGTCTTTTAATTATTTATCGAGTTTAGATTATGATTTCTTTTCACCTATTTATATTTTATAAAACGGTTGCAAAGGTAGTAAAAGTTTGTGGTTTAAAGCTTAGAGTTTGGAATTTTTTTGTAACTTTGTACCAATATTTTGTCAGATAAATATGAGATTGATAACTCTACTTGGCATTTCGTTGTCTCTATTCTGTTCGTGCTTGCAACAACAGAATAGGCAAATGCGTCCAGTGGAACTCCGGTATGCGGAGAATATAAAAATAGAGGCTTTTGACGGAGGGCATGTGGTACGTATGAAGAATCCCTGGCGGAAAGGCGAATGGCTTCATACCTACCTGCTTGTCAACCGCGATGATTCTGCGAAAGTGGCACATGAGGGATTGCCCGTAGCGGGAACCGTGGTCTATGTGCCTTTGGCGCGGAGCGTCATCTTCAATACGGCACATGCGTCGCTTTTATGCATGCTTCTTGAACGTTCTTCCTCCGCTCGGGAAATGCCCGTTGCCGGTGTGGCCGACTTGAAATACATGCAATTACCTGAGATTCATCGGATGGTGGGTGAGGGGAGAATCGCTGATTGCGGCAACTCGATGGCTCCAGATATGGAACGGATTATTGACTTACAAGCCGACGCCATCCTCCTGTCTCCTTTTGAGAACAACGGCGGCTATGGAGGTTTGGAAGATATTGGTGTACCCATCGTCGAATGCGCCGATTATATGGAGACTTCAGCTTTAGGACGTGCAGAGTGGATGCTGTTCTACGGCATGCTTTACGGGCTTTCCGACGAGGCTGAAGCCTTATTTTCTGAGGTTGAGTCGCAGTATCATTCTTTGTCGGAAAAAGCCCGGACGTTGCCTGAAAGGCGTTCTATCCTTACGGAAAAAATGACAGGGAACACTTGGTATGTTGCTGGAGGGAAAAGCTCTGTTGGTCAGTTGATTGCAGATGCAGGTGGAAGCTATGCTTGGAGTGCCGACACGCATAGCGGAAGTATCGCACTCCCCTTTGAAACGGTACTCGATCAAGCAGGAGAGACCGACGTGTGGGTGTTCAACGAAACGAATCCGCACCCCACTTATCCGCATCTGGCGGCAGAGTATCATGGCTATCGGCAGTTGAAGGCTTTCCGTGAGCATCAGGTGTGGTATGTCAATTCCATGTCGGTGCCTTATTTCGAGGAAGTTTCATTCCGTCCCGACTGGTTGCTTCGTGATTATGTCGTCTTGTTGCATCCTTCATTGCGTAGAGAACTGGGGATGCCAAAATATTACAAACCGCTCGATGAATAGAGGAATACGTTGTTGTTTGTTTTTGGTGGTGGCCATGCTTCTGCTTTTCCTGATGAATCTTCTGTCGGGTTCGGTAGATATTCCCTTTTCAGAAGTGTTCCGAATCCTGGTCGGGAAAATGTCTTCGAAGGCTTCCTGGCGTTTCATCGTATTGGAGGCGCGGCTGCCACAGGCCCTGACGGCTATGCTGTGCGGTGCGTCTTTGGCTGTTAGTGGTTTGCTGTTGCAGACGGCTTTCCGTAATCCACTGGCAGGTCCCGGTATCTTCGGAATCAGCAGCGGGGCCAGTTTGGGCGTAGCTGTTGTCATGCTGGCTTTGGGCGGGAGCGTGTCGGCAGGTATGTTCACTTTCACGGGTATGATGGCCGTTCTTTTGGCTGCCTTTGCGGGAGCTATGCTGGTGACACTGGTGTTGTTTTTCTTCTCTGTCCATGTACGCAACAACGTGATGCTCCTGATCATAGGAATTATGGTGGGCTATCTTTCCAACTCGGCCATCACGCTGCTCAACTTCTTTGCTACGGAGGAAGGTGTGCGTTCCTATCTGGTGTGGGGGATGGGGCATTTCGGTGGAGTGCCCATGAGCCACATGCCTGTGTTTGCCAGTGTGTCGCTGGTGGGTATAGCCTTGTCGGTGGTGCTGGTGAAGCCGCTCAATGCGTTGCTACTGGGCGAGCAGTATGCTGAGAGTATGGGTGTCAATACGCATCGGATGCGTCATGTGTTGTTAGTGGTGACGGGCTTGCTGACGGCGATAGCCACGGCCTTTTGCGGTCCTGTGGCTTTTGTTGGGCTTGCTGTTCCGCACATAGCCCGCCTGCTGGTCACTACAGACAATCACCGACAGCTTCTTCCGGCAACGTTGCTATGTGGTTCCGTGGTAGCCTTGTTCTGTAACTGGGTTTGCTCTTTGCCTGGCGAACACGGATTGCTGCCGCTCAATGCCGTCACTCCGCTCGTGGGAGCCCCGGTCATTATCTATGTGTTGCTGACCAAGCACTGAACGCTAATATGGATATTTGGGAATATAGGCTCTTTTACTTTGCGAAACAGGCTTTTTTACTCGATGAAATGGGCTATTTTATAAAGTAATATAGCCTTTCTTTCTCATTCTTCCTGCTCCTTTAGTGTCTTACGATAGGCTTCCTTGACACGTCTTTCTATTTCATCGGCCGAATTGATGCCACTCGTCAGGCTCTTGACCTGGACACACAAGGCGAAGCATACGATGGTGATGAGGGCACAGACAATCCACTTGAGCAGTTCACGCTCAACAGGAATATAGTTGAAGCTGGCCACTCCAGCCACGGCGGGGATGGCAAAAAGCAGCCAGTCGGCTCCGTTCTGCATTTTGTAGCTTTCTTGCAGTGCTTTCCATTCTGGATCTTTAGCCAGCAGATGTTGGCGATTTGCCTGCCAATGTTTTTCAAATTCTTTCTCTTCCATGGATGCAAAGATACGCAAAAGAATGGGAAATGGCGGAAATGGGCAAAATAATTTTGCATTATGCCCATTTCATCGTATCTTTGTAGGCAAAATGTAAAGACAAAGAACAAACAAAGCTGAATTAAGGAATGAAGGAAGAACAGATATTGGTAAGCATCACCGGACAGGATCGTCCGGGATTGACGGCATCGGTCATGGGCATTTTGGCCAAGTATGACGCAGAGATTCTTGACATCGGTCAGGCCGACATCCATTCCACGCTTTCGTTGGGTATTCTCATCAGGATTGACGAGATGAACTCCGGACAGGTGATGAAGGAACTCCTGTTCAAGGCTACGGAACTGAATGTGAATATCGGATTTTCACCCATCTCGGACGAAAAGTATGAGGACTGGGTGGGGCGGCAAGGCAAACACCGATATATCCTGACGCTCATCGGACGTTCACTCTCGGCCCGTCAGATTGCAGCGGCTACGGAGGTGGTGGCCGAACAAGGTCTGAACATTGACTCTATCATCCGCCTGACGGGGCGTAAGAGCATCAAAGCCGTGGACAAGAAGGTGCGTGCATGCCTGGAATTGTCGCTACGCGGAACGCCAGCTGACCGTGCACAGATGCAGGCCGACTTGATGCGCATTTCCTCGAAGATGGACATCGACTTTTCTTTCCAGCGCGACGACATGTTCCGCCGCATGCGTCGCTTGATTTGCTTTGATATGGATTCCACACTCATCCAGACTGAGTGCATCGACGAGCTGGCCGAACGCGCCGGCGTGGGTGAGAAGGTGAAGGAAATCACGGAACGTGCCATGCGTGGCGAGATTGATTTTAAGGAAAGCTTTACCGAGCGTGTGGCGTTGTTGAAGGGATTGGATGTGAGTGTGATGCAGGACATTGCCGAACACCTGCCCATCACGGAGGGAGCCGAGCGGCTCATGTCGGTGCTAAAACGGTGTGGCTATAAGATAGCTATCCTGAGTGGTGGCTTTACGTTCTTTGGTGAATACCTGCAACGGCGTTTCGGTATTGATTATGTGTATGCCAATGAGCTGGAGGTGGACGAGGATGGAAAACTGACGGGGCGCTATGTGGGCGAAATCGTCGACGGGCACCGCAAGGCGGAACTCTTGAAGCTGATTGCTCAGGTGGAAAAGGTGAACCTGGCACAGACGATAGCCGTCGGCGACGGTGCCAACGACCTCCCTATGCTCTCAGAGGCAGGCTTGGGAATCGCCTTCCACGCCAAGCCCCGTGTGGTGGCTAATGCCAAACAGAGCATCAATAC
>CAMHEA010000074.1 GCA_946184025.1 uncultured Prevotella sp. | reverse complement strand
TAATAATTTATTTTTTGAGAATTAATAAATTAAAAATTCTCACCACTAAAACCCCTCTTGTAAGTCACTGAGCCACAGACACTTCCGAGAAGTGCTTCTCTGGCGTTCTGACTCCTCCTTCTCCGGCCAAGAGAAAGTCCATAGGAACAAGCCGTTTCATTCACACTCGCATGACGGATGATTCCATTCGGAGCGGACGGATTACAAATCCGGACGAGCCGGTGATTCTTTGAAACATCTATTGGTTCAACTTCAGTTTTTTCGGTCTCTACTTTTTCCTTTTCTTATGCCTTTTCTTTTTGGACTTAGCAGAAGCCATTTTCACGCTCTTCCTTAGCAGTGCCAAGGCTATTTCGTCATCTGACATTTCCGGACCAACACCCAATGATGCGTATGCCTTAAAAACTTCCGTATCATTGTTACGTTGCGCCTTGACAAATCTGGCAGACGGGATGTATTCAGGATCATAGATTATTTCGTAAGACTTACCCTCCAATTCTTTATCCCTTGCCTGAAGAAGCTCGGTTGCCGCGAACTCAAGAGCATTTATTTGCTCATGAGTCAGTTTGGGCCAAGGGAAGTTGTTATATACAATTCCTATTGAATATCTGTAATCGCTTTTTAACCTGCCACAGACAACCTTTATCCATGCCATGTGAAGCCGACTCTCCAACACACTGAACACCCATTTGGGACAACTCTCGATGGTCATACATGCATCACTACAAATAATATCTTTGCTGACATATCCCATCGGAAGGTAATTCCTATTCTCTGATGAAGTCCTCGGCACCAGAAGATAGTCATTTAAGGGTTGCCTTATTTCTCCAAATTTATAGGGAGTGTCTGCAAGGAGTTTGGTCTCCTCGCGATTGCTGTTTGCACGCTTCGCTCTCACATGATTGAAACGTTCGCGAAAAGCCTTATGATTTCTTATCGCATCGGGAGCATCATCTTCGATCCAAATACAGTAGTTCTTTTCTCCGCTGATGAAATCCTCCGAACCATATATCTGAGGCATATAAGGTTCCAATTCCGGGTATTTCTCAATGAGCTTCTTTCGCTCATTGCTTTTGATGCGCAGTTGCCCAACTTGCCGCGTCCCATTGGGTGCTGATTCGTCATCTACAAGAACGGTGTCATTAGGCATACTACCAAATCTCATCTGAGGAACGCCGGTGCCCTGAATGTGCTTTCTCGGAGCATCGATGAACAGTTGCTCAGCAGGCAGTAAGTATGAATTGATTTTATCATACTCCAATGGTTCCTGTTTGTTATCCATATACAAATAGCTTTTCCCCTTTTTCCTCTTGGAAAAGTAAAAACCAATGATTACACAGTGTACCTTTGCCTGATCCTCCGCTTCATTATTCCATACAAAACTTTTCCAAGCAAAGGCTATTTGTGCATGATATTTTTCCACTAATGGTTTCCACAACAATCCGACAAGCTCTCCTTGCGTTATGCTATTCGTAGAAACAAGAGCAGCCTTTACCTTGGCGTTTTCTTTCAGGTATTCTGCAGCCTTGGCATACCATGCACAGACGAAGTCCATCTTACCCAGTTTTTGCCAGATGTCTCCTCCTGACTCATCTTTTGAACTCATGGCTGTTTTCATACTCTTTTTTTGATTCCCATCCATTACCTGACTTCCTTCAAAAGGTGGGTTACCGATAATAAAGTTCAGCCTTCTTGCTGGAACGACGCTGTTCCAATCTATAACAAGCGCGTCTTTACAATGGATATTGCTGTATTTGTCCAACGGAAAGGATCTAATCGGGAGATTGAACAACTCCTCTGCCTCTGCATCCATCTGACAGTCAGATATCCACATTGCGGTCTTGGCAACCTCGCAGGCAAAGTCGTTAATCTCTATTCCGTAGAACTGGCTGATAGATACAGTACATGGATTTCTAAAGTATGTCACTCCATTTCTTATTTCATCTTTCTCAAAGCCATTATTCGGCAGTTCCATGATTATCTCCAATTCAAGCCTGCGCAGTGACTTGAATATCTCTGTCAGGAAATTGCCGCTTCCACATGCTGGATCAAGGAATTTAAGGTGGCTTAACTTTTTCTTAAATGCCCTCAGCTTCGCATCACGCTCATTCTTTTGGGCTGTTGTTCTTTGGGGAAGTGCCAACAATCTGTCACGCTCCTTTTTCAATTCATTGAGGAAGAGCGGGTCTATGACTCGATGAATGACTTCAGGTGAGGTATAGTGCATTCCGTTGTCATGCCTCGTATCTGGATCAAGGGTACTTTCAAAGATACATCCAAAATTCGTTGGTGATATCTGGCTCCAGTCAAATGGTTTACGGTCATTACCTGGTATGGAAACTCCCTCGGAACTACTTAACAGCAACCTCCTGACATCGTCCGATATGCGAGGAATTGGAACCTCTTCGCCGCCAAACAGACCGCCGTTTACCTGTGGAAAGGCTTTTATCTCAACATCAAGCGACTCTTCACGTTTGCTTTCATGCTGGTTAAGTGCGCGGAACAACCATCTGAACTTTTCTTGCAACTTCTTTGCCTCGAAAGTATTGAGGAAAGTATTAAACTGGTTGTTGTCGAACAGGCCTGCAGCATCAGCATAGAGACAGAATACCACCCTGACACAAAAAACATTCATTTGATGCAGCACATCACGATTGGACTCGTTTTTCGAATATTGCTTTTTGAGCAATTCATAGAGTTTACTTACGATGCCGCTTGCCGTCTTAGTTGCATTTTCTTGAATCTCATCCTTGTTCTCTACTTCTCCACCAAGAAGCACCCGGCGAAAATAACGCCAATAAATTGGCAGTTCCCCTAACTTTAGCGAAACGGGCTGTCTGTCTTGATGGTTGTTGTCCTTGATGCGAAACTCTTGAAAGTTGCAAGCTATCGTATAACGCCCTTTATCTTGAAGATTTAAACGGTCATAGTAACGTTGAGCCTGCTCAAGGGCATTTAAGGGTTTTCCGTAACTTTGTTCCTGAACTCTGTCAAGGGATACATAATGACTCTTCTGTTCTATGATACATTTCGAAGTATTCAGATAACAGTCGATGAATCTGGTCGTTTTCCCGTCTTCAGTAGTGACAACAGGAATGGGCACCTCCTTTTCCCAGTTCAAGACCTCTCTTCCATGTTTAATATCCAACAAGCACTCTACAAGTTCCTCCCAGAAAGGATGGGTGTCTTGCTTCTCTCGACCTTTTCCTTCCCACTTCTTAACGAAAGTCTTAATCTTCTGTAATTCCCAGCTCATGGTATCTGCGATTGATAGTTATTGAAGTTGCATCCAACTATCAATCACGCCAAGACACAAAAAAGAGCGTGATGCTCTTATTGCGCATAGCAAGAGGTGAAAGCCTAGGAATACTTTTTGGAACCTCTGTCTGTCTCTAAGATACACCACACTCATGTGTGTTGCATCACTATATGACAGAACAGATGTTCACCTTCCATACGGCTCACCTGTCACTTATTATTTCCGTGCTTGTTATACCAATCAGAGTTTCCTAGGCTTTTCTTGGCTATGCGCGAAATAATAGCGAATGCTTTTCTCAGTCCGGCTTTCTCCCCGAACCGTTGGCAAAATTACAAAAAATAAATGGGATAAAGGCTTTTGGGTTAAGAATCTACCTAAAAAATTTATATTTTCATGTTTCGAGTGGTGTGCATTTCTGCTGGATGAGGTGGTGGAGTGCGTCGGCACTGATGCGTCGTCCGCGCAGAGTGCGCACTTGGGGAAAGTCGGCAAAGAAGTCGTCGGTGGAACGATACCATGCGTGCCAACGGATGTCGGAGAGTCGATACAGGCGTTCTTCGAGCTGGATGCGACTCTTGGGATTGACAACGGAGAGGAAATGCTTGCCGTCAGCGGTCTGTACGGCGAGAACCAGACGCTCAACAGCCTTTCGCTCAACAGCTGGCTGCCATCCGCGGGTATTCTGCCTGATGGTGATTTCCCATCCATATTTGCGGTTGAGGTTATCCATCATGCCGCGAAAGACGATGCCGTGGGGGGCTGTGTCCTTCAGCCGTGTATAGGCGATGGAATAGTGGATCATCTCATGAAGGAGTACGTTCTGCACCTGCCGCTCTGTCATGGTGTAATAGGTGGAGATACGGATGGTATAGTCGCTGGTTCGGTAGCCTTTCCAGGTGAGTTTGCGCCGGCAGGAGAAGGAGCCGAGTCGCGTTTTGGCTCGCGTGAGCACGAGCCGTGGCAACGGGAGTCCACCACCGAAGTAATCGCGGTTGAAGCGTTGGAAGGTCTGGATGAGGTAGTCGATGGTCAAGGGGAGGAGGATTTAGCGTTTTGGGATGTAACGATACATGATGATTAAGCACTATGAATTGTAGTGGTTTCGGTCTGCGCCCGCGGCCAGTTGACGAGGTAGAGGTGCTCCGTAGCTCGCGTGAAGGCTGTATAGAGCCAGTGGAAGTAGTCGGCATTGAGCATGTCGTCGGTCATGTATCCCTGATCGATATAGACGTGTGCCCATTGGCCGCCTTGCGCTTTGTGGCAGGTAACGGCATAACCGTATTTCACTTGCATGGCATTGAAGTGTGGATCTTGCCTCAGTTGCTGCATGCGTTCGCCCTTGGTAGGGATGTGTGCATAGTCGTCGAGGACGGCCTGGAAGAGTTGTTCACTCTGCTGTGGTGTCAGCGCGGGGGCTTCGGACTGCAAGGTGTCAAGGAGTACAGTGGTCTGTAGGTCCATGTCGTCGTAGTCGGGAAAGGTGAGAGCTACATCGGCAAAGCGAAAGCCATACAGGGTGCGCACATGGCGGACTCGCTGCACAACGGCCCGGTCGCCGTTTGCGATGAAGAAGGTGGAGGGATTGGGATGGAGCGTGGAGGGGTCGGTGTGGAGGTATTTGTTTTTGACAACCATCAGCTGATCGCCTCGTGAGAGTTCTTCCTCACGGTCAAGGATGGTGTTGCGTATACCTATATTATATATGTTGGCGCGTTTGTTGGAACGTGTGATGACCATGGTTTCGTCGATGCCCGCACGGCTGTAGCTCGAAGCAAGGGTCTCTATGAGTTCGTCGCCTGTGACAATGGCAATGTCGGCAAAGCCATGGAGACGGATTTGGGGCAGCACGGAGGCTGCCATTCCACGGAGGCGGGTGGCGTTCCACAGAATGCCTGATTCGTGGCTCTGCCGCAGCACTTCGCTGAGATCGGCTTCGTAGACATGCAGAAAGCAGTCGCGATAGACTTGCGACAACAGGGCGGGACTGTGTGTCTCGCCCACTGGCGGCAGCTGGGCGGCGTCGCCGATGAGGAGCATGCGGCAGCCCGGTTTGCTATAGACGAAATGGATGAGGTCGGGCAGCACGTCGGCTGCAATCATGGAGGCTTCGTCGACGATGAAGAGGGTGTCGGCATGCCGGTTATAGCTGAGCGAGAAGCCTCCTTCCAGCGAGCGTTGCCGATAGATGCAGCGGTGGATGGTGTAGGCGGCATAGCCGCTGGTCAACGAGAAGACTTTGGCAGCACGTCCGGTGGGTGCCATGAGCAGGGTTTTCTGCTTCCAGCGCATCATCGTACGCACCACGGCACTGGCCAAAGTTGTCTTTCCCGTACCGGCTGAGCCACGCAGGATCATCACGGCGCGCTCGTCGGCATCGGCCATGAACTGACGGAACACGCTCAGCACGCGCCGCTGTCCTTCCGTGGGGTCGACGCCGAGTTCTTGTGTGGCCTGATAGATAAATTCGTCGATGAGCATGCGTATTTGTTTTATTTTTCGTACTTTTGAATAAGTTACTTACGTTCGAAAAAGCCTAAATACATTTGGCTTTTTGCTCACTTAATCGTACCTTTGCAAAGTGCTTTGCAAAAGTACAAAGATTTTTTGAATATGAAGATGAAAGTCAACCAGAATATCGTCTTGGCCATCTGCGTGGCAGCCTTAGCCGTAGTCTGTTGCCTAAGTGTCAGCACCCCCATGCGCTTTGACAAGGAGCAGGCTCGGCGTGAACGCATCGTGAAGCAGCGGCTCGTGAAGATCAGGATGGCCGAGGAGCAATACAGGAAGAGGAACGGATGCTACAGCGGCGACTTCCAGACGCTGGTCCGTGGGGGCTACCTGGCCGAGGAGCTGACCATCGTTCCTTTCTCTGACGAGGAACGCTTCGAGCTCAGCGCGACGATGCTGGTGGGCAAATCTGGCCGCCAGACTCCCTTGATGGAGTGCGGCGCGCAGTACCAGCAGTACCTCAACGGTCTCAACGAAAACAATATAGCCAACCTCATAGAAGCTGCCAACGAGACGGGACGCTATCCCGGACTCAAGATTGGCGACCTGTCAACACCTAACAACAATGCAGGAAACTGGGAATAATACACAAGACATGGCGATGCGACTCACCATCCGCATCGCTGCTGACGCACTGCGCTTTGCCGTGGGGGCTCCAAAGGATCCTCAGTGCTTCGTCATGGAAACCTATAAGACCAATAACGGCATCTCCGTGGCGGCCAACCTGCGCGAGGCCTTCACCTCGTCGGAACTGCTGCAAAGCGGCTATCAACGCACACTGGTGCTGACCGATACGCCCGTGTTGCTCATCCCCATCGACGAGTATGATGCCCAACAGCAGGAAACGCTCTACCATCATGCCTTCACGGGATTGAAAAACGCGGCGGTGGAGGCCTATGTCATTCCATGGGCACATGCCGTGGCCGTGTTCGGAGTAAACAAAGACCTGAAAACGGTGCTCGAAGACCATTTTGCAGATATACGCTTCATGCCTGCCGGACACCCCGTTTGGCAGCACCTGTTCAAGAATGGTGCCGGCAGCATACGCAAACGGCTTTATGCCTATTTCCAAGGAGCGTACATGGAGGTGTTCTGCTTCCACCAGAACCGCTTCCGTTTCTACAACCGCTTCCCCGCCGAGCATGCACACGATGCCCTCTACTACCTGCTCTACACCTGGAAGCAGTTGGCCTATGATGCCGACAGCGACGAGCTCTATATGGTGGGCGACATGGTACACAAGGACTGGCTCATGGAAAAACTGCACCAGTATCTCCGCCGAGCCCATGCGCCCAACGCCACCGTTACGTTCAACCGGTCGCAGGCCGCCATCCCACACGATGCCACCTACGACCTGCTGGCATTGTATCTCTGACAGCCATCTGTCAGTTTTAGGATACCTTTAGGATACAGGGTGTTGGGGACAGCGGGATTTTCATTTATCATAAAAAAAAGACATGCGCATCATTACAGGACAATACAAAGGGCGGCATTTCGACATACCGCGCTCATTCAAGGCACGGCCTACGACAGACTTTGCCAAGGAGAACATCTTCAACGTGCTCAGCGGTTATACGGACTTCGACGGAGCAACGGCACTCGACCTCTTTGCAGGCACCGGCAGCATCTCGCTGGAGCTCCTCTCGCGCGGCTGCAAGACCGTGGTAAGCGTGGAACGCGACCGCGACCATGCCAGATTCATCAGCCAGTGTATGCAGAAGATAGGCACCCAGCGCAACATCCTCATCCGCGGCGACGTTTTCCGCTTCGTGAAGACATGCCGCGAACAATTCGACATCATCTTTGCCGACCCACCCTATGCGCTGAAAGAGCTGCCCACCATCCCCGACCTCATCCTGACAGGCGGCCTGTTGGCCGACGGCGGCATCCTCATCTTCGAACACGGCAAGGACAACGACTTCACGTCACACCCCCGTTTCCTGGAGCAACGCCATTACGGCAGTGTCAACTTCAGCCTGTTCAGATAAGCACTAACAATACCCCCCGATAACATTTAAACAAGAAAAAAATATGAACATAGGAGACAAAGCACCCGAAATACTGGGACACGACGAAAACGGAAAAGAAATCCGGCTGAGCGACTTCGCAGGAAAGAAACTCGTATTATACTTCTATCCCAAGGACATGACAAGCGAATGCACAGCACAAGCCTGCAACCTGCGCGACAACTACCCCACCCTGCTGGAACAGGGATACGAAGTGCTGGGTGTGAGCACCCAGGGAGAAGCCTCCCACCAGAAGTTCATCGAGAAAAACCAGCTGCCCTTCCACCTCATCGCCGATACCGACATGACACTCCATCAGCATTTCGGAACATGGGGCGAGAAGTCCATGTACGGACGCAAATATATGGGAACCTTCCGCACAACCTTCATCATCAACGAACAGGGCATGGTGGAACGAATCCTCCAGCCCAAACAGATCAAGACCAAGGAGCACACTGCACAGATTCTCGACGCAGAAGGATAAAAAGCCGATGCCACTACGCTTTTAATGCGTCCCCAAACCCCTTGCAAGGAGCCAAGAGCCAACGACCTGTAGCAACAGCCCCGGCCAGCCGATGGTGAAGTCGCAGACCGTGGCTGCAAGGCCACCCGTCAGCAGCCATTCCACCGCCCCACCAAGCAATTCGCTCACGAGGACAATACCCACAAGCCAGCCCAACGAAACTGAGGCGGCACGGTGCAAGGCCAGTCCCGCCACCGCAGCCAGCACACACAGCTTGAGCGTCATCAAAGGCAGCACCTCCCATGCCGGCATCCCCCACAAGAGATGACCAGCCAGCGGCGACACCGCAGCAGCCAGCAACGCAGGTTTCCATCCCAGCCGGCAAGCTCCCGCAAGAATAACAAACGACAGGGGTGCAAAGACAATACCCCCCTGCGGCATCAGATGGCAGAGCCGAGGCAGGGCCAAGTTACAGACAACGAACAGCGAAGCCCAGAGATAAGTGCGCACGTCGTCAAAATCCAAAGCATAAGCAGTTACATTTCTTTCCATATCATTTTCCATTTGTATTAAGTTTCGGGAGTTAAGAAGTTATTGAAGTTAAAGAAGTTAAGCCCATCGCTTGTGCACGATGAGAAGTACAGTCTTCCTATCTTTCTAAACACGACTACTATCGGCTTACCTTCAGAGCGGCCAAAGGCGTGATAACAACTTATCTTCTTTAACTTCAGAAACATGAAATCATTCATTATTTAGCGAAACACCTATAGGCTGATTCCTGAGCAGCAATGACACGATCGCACCATTCGTCGAACACCGGATCGGCAACCTGACATTCCTGATGCCTCAGCACATAGGCAATGCTACGGCCCACACCCTCTTCAAAACGCGTCTCCGCCTGCCATCCCGGCACCATCCGCTTCAGCTTGGTGCAGTCGAAAACCACACTGCACGCCTTGTCGCCCAGCAGGTTTCCCTCCACGTCATAGTCCTTCGGCGCAACAGCAGCCAGAAAATCAGAAGCCACATGATAAGGTTTGCAGGTCACACCCAGGCACCCCGCTATCGTTTCATAAATCTGATTCCAAGTGAGCGATTCGTCAGACATAATCTGGAAAGCCTCGCCAATGGCATGCGGGTTGCCCAGCAGTCCTACGAACCCACGCGCAAAATCCTCATTCCACGTCATCGTCCAAAGCGAAGAGCCGTCACCATGAACCAGCACCGGCCTGCCCTCCAGCATACGCCGGAGCACCTGCCAGCTGCCCTTCGCACCATGAAGCCCCACGGGAACCTTGCGCTCGCCGTAGGTATGGCTCGGACGGACAATCGTCACAGGAAATCCCTCCGCACGGTAATAGTGCATCAGCCGCTCCTCACACGCAATCTTGTCGCGCGAATACTGCCAGTAGGGATTAGCCAGCGTCGTGCCCTCACTGACAAGATAATGCCGCACCGGCTTGTGACAGGCCGATGCAGAACTGACAAAGACATACTGGCGCGTGCGGCAACGAAACAGCCGGAAGTCGCGCTCCACCTGCTCAGCCCTGAAGCCCACAAACTCGCACACGGCATCAAACACCACATCACCCAGCAGACCGTCCACCGCCGCCTCATCATGGATGTCGGCCACCACCAGCCGCACCCCCTCAGGAAGCACCTCCCGCCGATGACCACGGTTGAGCACCCACACATCGTGCCCCTCCGCAGCCAGCTGCCGAGTCACCGCACCGCTAATCGTACCCGTTCCGCCAATCAATAGAATCCTCATACCACTTGAGTCTTGTTCATTACATTTCTACCTATTCACGTCCTCACGCCCGCACCACTTCAAGAGAGAGCCCGAAGAAACACCCGACAGATACGCAGCTTCTCCCCGAACACCACCGAACTGCGCTCGCGTTCCCAGTCGCTGTTCGTTGGGCTGTTCAGCAGCAGGTTCGTAATCATCACCGTAATGAAGCCCCCGAGGATGGCCGAAAACGGCCGATACCACAAGACTGCCTCCGAAAACAGCCGCAACGCCACCGCTGCCAGCCCCAGCGCAATCGAAATGTTTACATTCCTGTTTACCGTCATTAGGTCAATCGCTTTTTAAAAAAACACCAATCTCCTGCAAAGGTACGAATAAGCGAGTAAAAAGCAAAGAGAAAAAACCGTTTTTTCTTTCATTGTCGAGCGAAAGTACCTTCTTTAAAGGTACGAATAAGCGAGCAAAAAGCCAAATGTATTTGGGCTTTTTCGAGCGAAAGTATCCCATTCTGAGAGCCCCCAACACCCCCAACGGCAAACAAAAGCAGCTTCATCCATTAGAGAAGGTACTTACGTTCGAAAAAGCCCA
>CAMHEA010000073.1 GCA_946184025.1 uncultured Prevotella sp. | reverse complement strand
ATGAAATAATCACTACCCGAAAGGGTAATAATTGCTTGGAATCTTGTCTTTTTAAGATTTTATAACAGGTTCTGGATAAGTGTGATTTTTAGGAACCTCAATACAATAGTCTTTCATCTTCTGAAACAAGTTACGTCTGCTGATGCCAAGAATGGCTGCGGCAGGTTCTCGCCTGTACCCACATGATTCAAGTGCCTTGACTATTTTTGTCTTCTCCTCGCTCTCATCGTTCAGTTTCATAGTTGTAGGTGTTTCCGGCGCTTCTTCAAGAGAAAAGGTAAGTTGTTCTGGTTGGAGCTTTTCGCAATCATACTTCTTAACCGCCAGTTCTATTACCCTCACAAGTTCACGCACATTCCCCGGCCAGGGATATGTCTCCAGTTTATGTTTGGCTTTACTGCTCAACTTACGCCTTTCGTCAAAGTATTCCAAAAAAAATGTCGCCATTGGCACGATGTCTGTCACCGTTTCCCTTAGCGGTGGAATATTGACTACCTCCTCACAGATGCAATCCCGGAAATGCTGTGTCATTAAGCCCTCTCTGACAAGTTCATCAGGAGATTTGGCGGAAGTGCATATAAGCCTGAAATCAACAAAACGCTTCTTGCATGAGCCAATACGGCAGTATTCCCCCGTTTCTATCACCTCTTTAAGCAAATTCTGTACACTCAAGGGCATCTCATTGACGTTCTCCAAAAAAAGGAAACTGTCACGTGCTTTCTCCAGAATGCCGTCGGTTGATTGTACGGCACTGGCGTATGCTCCTTTCTGATGCCCGAAGAAATAGTCCTCCACATGCTCCATCTCTGCCAATGCGCTGCATCTAACGTGGGCATAGTCGCCATAATGGAAGCCTTCCATTGCCATATAGTCCTCTGCCAGATGGCTCCTGCCTGTCCCGCTCTCACCAACGACTACAAGACGGAGATCCAGACCGACATAGCCCTTCAGCCTCTCATAAAGAGCCAGAAAAGGTTGGCTGTTGCGCCTGAATATCAGGCGGTTCTTGTGCTTGTCACGAAGATTCTGCTCTTCCATGATGCATTTAATCCTGGCATAGAATTTCTCGTCCATCTGCGGCTTGGGGATATAACTTTTGGCACCAAGTTCCATCGTCTCAATAGAGTTTTCCATTGTGCCGTAGTTTGTCATCAGGAAGAATAACTGGTGATACCCTTGCTCCCGCATCCAACGCAGGATGTCCGTACCGTTCTTTCCGCTCTCATCATTCAGCATGAGATCGGCCAAGATTACGTCGTTCCTGCTTGCCCGTTCAATAAGCCACTTGGCTTTCTTGACAGTCTGGCAGGCAACAGCCTCTATCCCGAAATCCGCCAGTGTTGCGCAGACGGAATCGCAGTAGGATTTCATGTCGTCAATGACTATTACCTTACTCATCCCTCGTGTCCCCGTATCTCTTTCGCCTTTGTGATGATGATTTTCGCCATCTTGTCTATCTCAGCCATATAGGACACCAGACGATTATAGGCGCTTATGTCTTTACTCCGTGCCACCTCCATGATGGGATCAACCAATATGCTGACACGATAGAGCAGCCAACTTGTCTTCAGGCAATGCGCCCACTTCCTCATCTCGTCGAAGTCCATTGTCTTGATGGCATTGTGCAGCCCTGCGACAGCATCCTCGGTCTCTTCTATCAGATACCCTGCTACGGATTTCCGCAGTTTCGTGAAGTCTGGTGTCACCGTCTTGCTTTTCTCGGCTATCACTTGGTTCACCACATTTACCATCTCGCTGATGTCAGCCGTCTTGGGCAGATACTCGTCGAATCCCACCTTCAGCAGTTCCTCGCGCACTTCCTCGCCTGATGCCGTCGAGACTATCACGGGAACCGTCTGGCTGTTGGCAACCTTACTCTCCCTCATGACGTCGAGCAGTTCCCGCCCGTTCTTTCCCGGCATCTGCAGATCCATGATAACCGCAGAATAATTGCCCTTCCTGAGCATTGTGAAGAATTTTGCCGTGTCGCTGCACACGTCACAGTCGAAACCGTTCTGCTGCAGAACACCTTGTATCATCAGCAGCCACACGTTGCTGTCGTCAACCACCAGCACATGTTTCCGCTCCTCCGAGGCTTTCATGACCTCCGCTACAACCGCATCCCCCTTGCTCTCCGCAATCTTCATCGGCAGACTTACGTAGAATGTGGTCCCCTTGTCCGAAGACTCAAAATCGATCTTGCCTTTCATCAGGTCAACAAGCATTTTGGCCGTTGAGAGTCCGATGCCAAAGCCCTCCTTGCCAGTGGCAACGGCATTGGAGAAGCGGGTAAAGGCAGAGAACACCCGTTCCTTATCCTCATCCTTGATGCCAATGCCAGTGTCGCTCACCTTGATGTTCAGTATATCGTCGGCATACGAAATATCCAGTTCCACACTGCCCTTCCTGGTGAACTTGAAGGCATTGTCAAGCAGATTGGTCGCTATGTGACAGATTTTCTCATAGTCGCCGTTGAGGACGATGCCCTGCACCTTCGGCTTTACGAATTCTATCAGCCGCTCGTCGGCTCTCAGTTCGAAGGAATTGGTCAGTTCGTTGGCCAGTTCCATCAGGCTGAAGTCCCTCGGCTTCAGCATCCCCTTGTTGCTCTCTAAACGGAAGTAGTCCAGCAACTGGTCTATCATCTCCCTGAGTTGCCGGGCGGAGAACGATATGGCACTGATGTACTTTTCATTCTTTGTTGGGCATTGTTTCGCCATATCGTTGTAGCCGATGACGATGCTCAGCGGGGTGCGCAGGTCGTGGACGACGGCATACATCATCTGTCGGCGCTTCTCCACAAGTTTCTTGTTCTTGTCAGATTCCTTTTCGAGTTCCTTCATCACTTTTGAGCGCCGCCATGTGTTGGCCACATTCAGTAGTGCTACGAAAATAAGAAACAACATACCCCATCTGAACGTGGTCTTTCCGATACCGCTTGCCCTATCCATCAGTTCTTTCTGTTTGCGTTCGGCTTTGGCATCCTCCGCATCAAGCATCTGGCTGACGTTGATGTCCAGCCAACGGTTGACTTCGACGAGGCTGTCGCTGAGTACACTGAGACTGATGGTATATAGTTCTTTGTCAAGAAAGGCCAGTTCGTTGACGGACGGTACGGTGACCGTCCTATTCTTGCTCCTTGAGGTCACTTCTTCCCTGCTGCTCCTGAACACATGCCCAGTGTAATGCTTGACGTAAGTCTCCGTGTCCTTGACAGTGACCTGTCTGTCCTGTCGCAGATGCTCGTCATTCTCATTCCGCTTTACGATTGTCGCGTAGATCTCGGACAGCAGATGTCCTTTCTGGTTAAGGATGTTCTGCATGGAGTCAATCTGACTTTTGGAGTAATATTTGCGCAGTCCGTCGAGCGAGTTGTTTGTTTCAACTAGTTTTTGTTGGTAATCAACGGAATCTGTCGGGGACCATTCTGATACCTGTTCGCCCAAGTGATCTAATTGTATTGTGCTTTTCAGTGCAGCGTGAATGATTCTGTATTGTTCCTGGCTGTTAGTTGACTCAATAATGATATTCTCCAGTTTCTGCCACCGCCAGTAGCCAAACATAAATACTCCTATAAATAGTAAGATGTTGACAGCATTTGTCAGCAAGAGGTCAAACTTTGTTCTTTTCATTTAGCCTAATCGTTTAGAGGGTGATACCCTGATATCCTTATATATAAGGGATTCCAATAGGGAACAGACATTTCCCCTTTTTACTCCCTATTGACTTATTTTACAATTCTCTTTTCAATTTGGGGTGCAAAATTACGAAAAAAGTCGCAAAAACATACCGACCAGTATTTAAATATTCAAAAATTAGCCCTATTTCCTCTTTATTTGAAGGGAATAGGGCTAAAATGGGGTGTATTTACCTTAGAAATTACAGATTTACATTTTCAAGCCTTTGACTTTTTTCGGCTCATCATCTTTGTCAAGTGCAGGAAGCATGGAAACCTTATGACCATCCTCGTATTCCTTTTTCTCTTCGGGTGTCTCTGGCCTTTCCTCCTTAGGGGCAAGTTCCATCTGAATCTTGCGGTCAAGGGCGGCGAGTTCGTTTTTCAACTCCCGGAGTTCCGGTTCCTTGCGCCATTCCTTGTTGACCGTCGGGGTAAGCTGTTCTACCTTGTTCTGATACCAGTCCACATCCTTCTGATACTTTTCCACCAGGGAAGGAATTTTCTCAAGTGCGCGGAAGAAACTCGTAGCTGCGGCCTCCTTGTCCTTTTTGGCCACCATACCGTTGTTGTGGCGATAGACGATGTTGCCATATACTCCGAAATTGTTCTCACGGAATGGCAGACCGCCCTTCTCTACTTCCTCGGTACGTACCTTGATGGGGAAACCGTAGATTTCGCCGATCTCCTTTGTCTGGCTTTTCGTGTCCATCGTCTCGGCAATGTGCTGCACCTTGGCACCAAGTTCCTCCAAGTCGGTATAGACCTTATCCTCAATCTTCACCTCCATGACGATGTTTCCGAGGGCATCATGCTTCATGTTTGCATCCAGCTGCTGTTTGTCAACTGCCAACTTGTCCAGCACCTCTTTTGCTTTCTGCACTTCCTTCTGTGCGTCCTCAATGTCAAACTCAACACTTCGCCTTGCGTTCATGAAGCTCTTGCGCTCACTCTCCAGTGAGGCAATCTTCTTCTCCAACTTCGCCTTGTCAAGCAGGTCGGTGTTGCCCGACAGGATGGCCATGTACTCCGAGAAATTCATGCCGTTGGCCTCGTCCATTGCTCCCTCGTCGATGGTTCGTGCGCCCATAGCGCCGGACTTCAGCTGTGAAATAAAGGTCTGCTTGCAGTGCAGCAGGTTGAACTTGTAGGCATCAAGCGTTTTCTCAACGGCATAGATGATGCTGTCCACCGTGTTGTTATTGTACTTCTTCGCCACCTCGTTGCCTTTTCTGACGGCCCGGCCATTACGCTGTTCAAGGTCGCTGGGCCTCCAGGGTATGTCCAAATGATGAATGGCGACAGCCCGTTTCTGGGCATTGACACCAGTGCCCAACATTGATGTCGATCCGAACAATACACGCACACGTCCTTCGTTCATGGCCTCGATGACAGCCTTACGTGCCTTCTCGCTCTTACACTCCTGAATGAAGCGTATCTCATCGGCAGGGATGCCGTAGTCCTCTATCAACTTGCGCTTAATCTCGGAATAGACATTCCAAGTATCGCCCGGCTGATACGTTCCAAGGTCTGAGAATACAAACTGTGTACCCTTGTGTTCCTCGAACTTGTGATAGTACTCGGCAATCTTCATGGCACAGACGCTGGCCTTGTTCCCTGCGTCGTCATCATATAGCGTCGGATTTATCATGCGCATGTCGAGTGCCATCTTTCGGGCGTAGTCCGTAGCAATCAGCATCTTCGCCTTTTCTTCCGTCTCGCTCAGAGGCAGACGACCGAGAATAGTAGCATCACCGGATTCAGCAAACTCCATCAGTTTCTTGATAAACACCTCCTGGTCAGGCGTCGGCGGGATGTTGTATAATATCTCGTTCATCTTCGGTCTGTCCACTCCCACGTCCTCGGCGGTGCGGTAGTCGGTGATTTCGTTATAGAACGTCGCCAGTTCCGGCACCTTAATGAAGTAACGGAAACGCTCCTTCTGGATGATGTTGTTTGTCACCGAAAACTCGAAGTCCGTCGATTTCTTTGCGAAGATAGCAGCCCAAGCATCGAAACACGGGATGTTCTGTTTCTCCATTTCCTTCGGGCGAAGGTATTTGAACAGCAGATAAAGCTCCGTTAACGAGTTACTGATAGTCGTACCCGACAGGAAGGTGGCACAGAGGTCACGACGCGGTTTCGTACCGTCGCCCTCCTGCATCGTTCGGATGGCAAAGAGCAGGTTGAGTGCTTTCTGGCTTCCCTGACTGTTACCCAGTCCCGCCACACGGTCGTGACGGGTGTTGAACATCAGGTTCTTGAATTGGTGGCTTTCGTCAATAAACAGGTGGTCGATGCCCATCTGCCTGAAGTCGATAAAGTCATCGGTTCGGCTGTTAATCTTGCTGGAAATCTCAACGAGTTTTGCCTCTAGATTGGCCTTGCGTTTCTCTAAGCCCTTCAGCATCATACCAGAAATATCCTTGCCGCTCATTCTCAGCGACTCAAGATTGTCCTCTACACTTTGCAACTCAGCCATCAGAATTTTCTCCTGCATCTCCGGTGACTGCGGTATCTTGCCGAACTGGTCGTGGGACATAATCACACAGTCGAAGTCATTGTTCTTAATCGAATGGAAGAATTTTACCCTGTTCTCCGTCGAGAAATCTTTTTCGCTGGCATACAGGATGCGGGCATTGGGATAGGCAGTCTGATACGTTGCTGCAATCTCAGCGACATTGGCTTTCAGTCCTATTATCATAGGCTTCTTCGCCATGCCGAGACGCTTCATTTCGTGCGCTGCGATGCACATGATGAGTGTCTTGCCCGTACCCACCTGGTGGTCGCATATTCCGCCACCGTTCTGCTTGATCATCCACACACAATCCTTCTGTGAGGGATAGACGCTGCTGATGCCGTAGCGTAACTCCAGTCCTTTCATGTCAAGGTCTGGGAAAGTCTGGTGACTGCCGTCGTACTTCGGACGGACGAAACAGTTAAACTTCTCGTTATACATCTGTGCCAGTCTGTCCTTGAACTCACTGCTCTGGCTTTCAAGCCACTCCGTGAAGCCATTGCGGATTTCGTCAATCTTCGAGTTTGCCAACTGGATGGCCTGTGCATCAGGCACCTTGATGTCATTGCCGTTGTCATCCGTACCGTTCGACTTCATGATTTTCGGTGTCGTGTTGTGCAGGGCATGACGGAGCAGGGCAATACCGTCATAGCTGCGATACTCGCCCCTGACACAGAACTCACTCCAGATTTTCGCGTTCTTCCTGCTGCAACTGGCATCGAACTGGTCTATCTGCGGGGAATAGACAATGTCAACATTCGTGTCATAGAAGTCCGTCATAAAGGTGGAATAGACATTGGCGGGAATCCATCGCTCACCGAAGTTGAAGTCAAGATCCTCAAAAGGAATCGGCGTAGGCACGGCATCCTTCAGGGCTTTCAGTGACTCCATGATGCGGTCGTCCACCTCTCCGCCACGTTTCTCAATCAGGTTCTCGATGTCCCTTACCTTCTCCACGACGTTTCCGGCAATGAACTTGTCGCGGATTTCGTAGAAGTCCGTCAGCGGATTGTAGAATATCTGCCCCTGCAGTTCTCGGATGATGTCGTCCTCGCTCTTGTCGGTGAGGTACGACATATAGGGCATGTTCAGCACACCGTATTTGTTGAGCGATGCAGAGACGGCTTCCTGCGACGTATCGACGTGCTTCAGTTCCTGCGTGGAGAAGGCTACGGGGTGGTCGAGGAAGTCGGCCTTTACAAACCTGCCGTTCTCGCCACGTTCCAGTGCCAGCATGTTCCTTCCCGCTGCATCCATCAGAATCATCCGTACGTTCTTCCTGTCGTTCAAGTTGCCGTACATGGCCGTGAAGGCATCGTAGTAGCCGTTAAGTTTCTCGCGCAACTCGTCATTCGCCTGCTGGTTGTCCTGCTCGTAGGCATATAGTTCCTCATAGACATCACGCACGGCGATATACTGACGGATGCGGTCGGTCTGCTCCTGCGAGACAATCAGGGGGACGAAGGTAGCACCCGAAGAAGTGATCTTCTCCAGATGTCCGATGTTTCCGTCCTTATCCTCAACCATGGAGCCGTTACGGTAGTATGCCTTCATCTCACCCTCGAAGGGTTTTGGCTCTACCAGTTTTGTCTTGGTGGTACGGCGCTGCTTCGGCTCGGTTTCCGTCTGTCCCTGCTCTCTGGCTTTGGCATCCGCATTGGTCTCGATGTGCTGCTGCCCGGCCTCCAGCAACTGGCGGCGACGCTCAGGAGTCAGGTCCATCATCATCTCATAGAAGCCGTTGATGGGCGGGTTCTCTTCCCAATCCAGAGAATCATAGACGGCCAACTGCTGGTCGATATGACTTTTCTTCTCCATTGCGGCCTTCTTCTCCTGCAGTTCCCTGGCCTGACGCTCCTTCTTACGTTCCTTCTTTGGCTTCTTGGGTACTTGCTTCGGTTTTGGCTGTTCCTGCACGGTCATCCCCCAAAGGTCGAAGAGTGACAGTTGCGGATTGTTGTCGGGCGTATGCTCTGGGACAGGCTTTTCTTCCTGCTTGGCTGGCTCTGGTATCGTTACAATCTTGGCCGTCTTTGCTGGCTCATCGTCCATTGTAGGCTGCTGCCCTGTCTCTACTGGCTTTTGCTCCGCTTCCACAGGCTTCTGTTCTTCCGATGGTTTCTGTTCCTCAATGGGCTTCCGGGCTTCTTCTTTCTTGTAGATTAAGGCCGGGCTGTCAAGCCCCGTGAACTTACGGAAGTCCAGATGCTTGGCGAGTTCATCCTGCAGACGCTCACGGAGGTCATGGGCAATGCCTTCGACACCACCCGTATGCAGATACTCCAGTGCGGGCTTGCCGTACTGATCGTGTCCTCTCAGGATGCTTGTGGCAAGCACATTGTCAGGGTAATGCTCAAAATAGTCGTTACGGACGATGTTCTCATCCTCGGCAGAGTACACCCTTTTCAGCCTTTCCTCATCCTCGGTCAGTCCCTGCTTGGCATAGTTCTTCTGAATGATGATCAGGTCGCTCCCTGCCTCGGTGTTGGCACTGTCCTTGAACAGATTGTCAGGCAGACGGAAAGCGGTAACAAGGTCGGCATGCTGAAGGAGGTGGTTGATCCTGATGCTGTTCTGCTCCCTGTCGAGATAGTTCCTCGTCGTGATGAATGCCACCATGCCACCATCGCGCACGGCATCAAGCCCCTTCTGCATGAAGTAGCCATGGATGGATTTGGAAATCACGCGGTTGAACAGGCTCTTGCTGTCGCTGTAGAAAGGATCGTACACCTTCGTGTCACCAAAGGGAATGTTGGAGATGGCGAGGTCGTAGGTGCCTAACTGTTCCTTGTCTATCATCTCAAATCCGGCAGTCCACACCTTAGTGCCGTCATCTTTGTGGAGGGTGGTCAGCAACATGCCCGTCAGTTTGTCCTTCTCGAAGGCGGTCACCTCGGCATCGGGATTGACGGCGCGCATGGTGTCGATGAAGACGCCCATACCCGCAGACGGCTCCAACACCTTCTGTGGCTTCAGTTTCATTTCACCGAAGACGCTCCAGATGGCTTCGGGTATCTCCTTCGGGGTATAGAAAGCCGTGAGGACGGACTGTTTCATGCTGGCGACATAGCGTTTGTAGTCGGTCTCGTCCTCGGCATTCTCGCGTATCACCCTGTGGAGTTCGGCGGTCAGGTCGTACAGCGGTAGGTCGTTCTTTGGCCAGACAGCCTTGTTCTCCACAGGATTCAGCACACATTTCAGCCCACCGAAGCCGCAGTAACGGGAAATGGTTTCCCGCTCGGCCTCAGTGGGGACACGTACCTCCTTCCACACGGCAAAGGCCGTGCGGATGGCATCAATGTTGGCTTGCAGCCGTGCCTTCCTATTGAACGCCATACTGTTCGATGTAAAGTTCCACGGCACCCGTCAACTCCGTGTAGAGCTGCACATAGTCGGGTGACAGTTCAAACTCAGGTTCGGTGAGGTCGTAAGGCTCGAAGACAGGTGCCAGTAAAGGAAGTAGTTTTTCGGCAAATGTCAGGCGCTGCCCATCGTTCAGTTCGCGGGCAAATTCTTTCTCCAGCACCTCAATGAGAATAATCCACTGCGAGAGGCCCAGGTCTTTCGTCAGTACGGACATCGCCAGTTCGTGTGCTCCCTCCACGGGATAGCCGTCGAGTCGGGCCTGTTCAAAGGTTTCTGCTGCCAACTGCTCACGGCTATAGATGAAACTCAGGTCTTTGGCCTTGCGTGAATGCTGCTCCAGCAGGTAGCGAAGCAGATACAGTCCATAGTAGGACAACTCTGGTTGTTCTTTCTTCTTCATTTTCAAATACGTTTAAGTGGTTATAGAATCAGCGTACAAGTAAAGCACCCCGGGTATCCCTCCCGAGGTGCAACCACTGAATCCATTTCAAAAATCGTGTAAACGATGTATGAAAATGAAATCGGTGGCGAAGTTACACATTATTTTCGGGATTTACCTTTCTTTGACTGACTTTTTCGCTCTGGGAATGAAAATTCTGTCTGGAAAGTCTCGCGGTTGAGGGTGACAACGGCATCGAAGGAATTGCCCTGTTTGCTCTTGAAGCCCTTGATGATTCCCGTCCTGCCATCGGTCAGCAGAGCCTTCAACTGGTCGTTGGTTAGTTCCTTGCCAGCTTTCTCGCGGAACACATGACAGTCACAGGCGGGATTGTCGCACTTGACGACCTTCTTGTAGAACTGCATCGTGCCTTTCCCGCACTTAGGGCATGGAATGCCGATGCCGTTGTGCTCAAACCTGTCCTCTAAGGAGAGAAGTTCACTGACGATCCTGCCCGTATAGTCCTCGATGCCCTTGCGGAAGTCCTCGGCACTGTACTCGCCCCGTTCGATCCTGACAAGCGCCTGTTCCCACTGGCCCGTCATGGCGACATCGGTAATCTGCTTGTCTTTCAGCAGGTTGTAGATAAACAGCCCTTTTTCGGTCGGGATAAGCTGCTTGTTCAGGCGGATCATGTACTCCCGGTTGATAAGCGTTTCGATGATGGCGGCACGGGTGGCCGGGGTCCCTATTCCACAGTCCTTGATGGCCTGTGCCAGTTCCTCGTCGTCGATGTTCTTGCCGCAGTGTTCCATCTCGGACAACAGCGTAGCCTCGGTGTGGATTGCAGCGGGTTTGGTCTTGCCCTCGGCCAGTCCCCATCCCGTGACATGCAGTTCC
>CAMHEA010000072.1 GCA_946184025.1 uncultured Prevotella sp. | reverse complement strand
GAGAACTATCGGACATTGTTGAAAGCCTCGGACCCCAGCTCACCAGAGAAACTGCGTGAAGACGTACTCAAGATGAACATCTTTAATTCGGTTTTTGTCGATTGTACAGCCTCCAAAGAAGTCGCATCACTCTACCAATCATTCCTCGAACACAATATCTCCGTCGTTGCTGCCAACAAGATTGCAGCTTCATCGGAATACGAGAAATACATCACCTTGAAGCAAACGGCACTCAAAAAAGGTGTGTTCTTCCGTTTCGAGACTAATGTAGGAGCCGGTCTGCCCATCATCGGAACCATCAACGACCTCAGAAACTCTGGCGACCGTATCCTGAAAATCGAAGCCGTGCTCAGTGGAACGCTGAATTTCATCTTCAACGAGATTGCCGCTGACGTTCCATTCTCCGAAACGGTACGTCGTGCCAAGGAACAGGGATACTCCGAACCCGACCCACGCATTGACCTCAGCGGCAAGGATGTCATCCGCAAGCTGGTCATCCTCACTCGTGAAGCCGGCTACCAGGTGGAACAGGAAGACGTGAAAAAACAGTTGTTTGTACCCGATGAATACTTTGAAGGTAGTGTCGATGACTTCTGGAAAAAGCTCCCTGCGCTGGATGCAGACTTCGAAGCCCGGCGAAAAAAGCTGGAGGCAGAGAACAAACGTTGGCGTTTCGTAGCGACCATGGAAGGCGGAAAGACCCAAGTAGCTCTCCAGGAAGTTGCCGACAGCCATCCTTTCTACAACCTTGAAGGTTCCAACAACATCGTACTGTTGACCACCGAGCGTTACAAAGAGTACCCCATGCAGATTAAAGGCTATGGAGCCGGTGCCAGTGTGACCGCAGCCGGAGTCTTTGCCAACATTATGTCAATCGCAAATATATAGGAAAAATGAAGCATATCATCATATTAGGCGACGGTATGGCCGACCATGCCGTAGAAAGATTAGGAGGAAAGACACTGCTGCAATATGCCGACAAGCCTATGATGGACTACCTGGCCAGCCAAGGACGCACCGGCCGGCTCATCACCGTACCCGAAGGATTCCCCCCAGGAAGCGAAGTGGCTAACACAGCCATCCTCGGCTACGACCTGAACAAGGTATATGAAGGAAGGGGGCCATTGGAAGCAGCCAGCATCGGATATGAAATGGCACCAGATGACTTTGCCATCCGTTGCAACATCATCACATTGGAAGACGGACGCATCGTCACCCACAATGGCGGCAACCTCCAGACCGAGGATGCCCGCATACTCATTGACTATCTGAACGAGCACCTCTGCAACGATGCTGACTTGGTTGAGCGATTCGGTAAAGACCGCGTCAAGTTCATCTGCGGCATTCAATACCGCCACTTGCTTATTATCAAGGGCGGAAACAAGCATATCGTCTGCCAGCCACCACACGACCACCCCAATGAAGAATGGGAACCGTTGCTCGTCAGTGCCGATTCCGCCGTGTGTAAGTACGAAACCAAGGCAGAATCGAATCGCCTGTCCCCACAAGAAACGGCCGAACTCATCAATCTGTTGATAATCAAATCACAGGAGCTCCTCTCCCGTCATCCGTTCAACCAAGCGCGGGCTGCACGCGGAGAACGGCAGGCCAACAGCATCTGGCCGTGGTCTGGCGGCTACCGACCGTCCATGCAGACCATCGCCGACCTGTTCCCACAGGTGAAAAGCGGTGCCGTCATTTCCGCTGTAGACCTCATCAAAGGAATCGGCCACTATGCCGGCCTGCGTATCATAGAAGTTGAAGGAGCCACCGGACTCGCCGACACCAATTATGAAGGCAAGGCACAAGCTGCTATCGAAGCACTCAAGACTGACGATTTTGTGTTCGTCCATGTCGAAGCAACCGACGAAGCAGGTCATGACGGAGATTTGGAGCTAAAGCTGAAGGCTATCAATTATCTTGACCAACGGCTCATCAAACCCATCTACGAGGCCGTCCGGCAGATGGACGAGGCTGTGAGCATAGCCGTTCTGCCAGACCACCCCACCCCCGTCGAGCTTCGCATACATGTCAACGAACCCGTACCCTTCCTCATTTGGCACGAAGGCATCACCTCCGATGATGTCAGCAGCTACGACGAAGTGTCATGTGTGAGCGGAGGCTATGGCTTGCTCCGCCTCCAAGAATTCATCCAAACATTTATGGAAGCATAACCGGAAGACGGACAACGACAAGGAACAAGGGGGAGACATTCGCCAAGGATGTCTCCCCCTTGTTGTATGATAACCGCAAGAAACGAAATCATGTCCTTATTTGCCAACCATGAAAAATCACACCGCAAGCCTTGCGGAAAATTGTCCATCCCGATTTTTATTCGTAACTTCGCAGCCAGAACAATGTAGCAGAAGATTATGGAAGAGAAAAAACATACGCCACTGGTGGATTTCGGCCCCATAGAAGATGTCTCACAAGACATCATCAAGGTCATCGGCGTGGGCGGAGGCGGATGCAACGCCGTCAACAACATGTTTGGCGAAGGCATACAGGGAGTATCGTTCGCCGTATGCAACACCGATAACTCCGCCTTGCGACACTCCCCTGTACCCGTAAAGATACAACTCGGAGCCGGCCTTGGAGCTGGAGGAAAGCCCGAAGTAGGCCGTTCTGAAGCCGAAAGCAGCATCGAAAGTATCGAACGCCTGCTCGACGACAATACCAAGATGGTATTCGTCACGGCTACCATGGGCGGCGGAACGGGCACCGGCGCGTCTCCGGTGATAGCCGGCGTAGCAAAAGACCGCGGCCTGCTCACCATCGGAGTCGTCACCATCCCCTTCTATTTTGAACACAAGCGGAAAATCATCAAAGCCCTCAAGGGGGCTGACGAACTGCGAAAGAATGTAGATGCCATGCTCATCGTAAACAACGAACGGCTCTGCGACATCTATTCCGACACGCCTATCTCACTGAAAACAGCCTTGAACGAGGCCGACAACGTGCTGAAGAATGCCGTGAAAGGCATCTCCGAACTGATTACCATCAGTTCCGAAGGCAACATCAACCTTGACTTCCGAGATGTGGAATCAACCATGCGCGACGGCGGCGGAGCCATCATGGCCATAGGCCGTGCCAGCGGAGAACACCGCGTGGAGCGGGCTATCATCGACGCACTCGACTCTCCGTTGCTCTATGGAAGCGACATCAGCCAAGCCAAACGCATTCTCTTCAATATCTATGCCAGCGAAGAAACGCCCATTATGATTCCTGAAATGCGCGAAATCGATGACTTCTTTGACCAGCTTGATCCCAACATCGATGTCATCTGGGGCACCTCCACCGACAATTCTTTAGGAGAAGATGCCAAAGTCATTATCCTTGCCGCAGACATGAATAACACAATCAACGATCAGACGGAAAAAGACAGCCATTTGCACGACGAGGAATACTACGAGGAACTCATCACCCGGCTCTATAAACCAATGAAAAAGACACCTGAAGAGCCCATGTATGAAGAGGCGGCGAAGCCTGAGTTTATCATCAAGGAGCCTGTCCCGACAGAGCCAGCCGCCAAAGGCATCGAAGAAGAACCTGAGAGCACGCCCGAAAACAGCCATCGGGAAGAAACGACATCAACGCCGCGCCCTGCCGATCAGCCTGCCACGGCCGTAGAGCGATGGAAGAACTGGCTGGGAAAGAAACTTAACGACATGATGACCGACGACGATGCCTGATCAAAGAACCATAAGAGACACAAGCGATACGATTGAGATACTGGCACAAGAAGTACAGCAACGGACCAGAATGTTGTATGCAGCAGGACGAACAGACTTGTTGCTACGCGCCATCGGTGTACCCATGCTGGAAGAACTGCAAATGGAAGCCGCGCGTGGCAGGCTCAGCCGTCTCACCATTACCCGCGACTTCAGGTTCCTGCTAACCGACTATGAAAACAAGGAGGTCGACCTTCAGCCTGTGCACAAAGCCGTCTACCTGTTGTTTCTCAACCACCCTGAAGGCATTGCATTCAAACGTCTGTCCGACTATAGGCATGAACTGACTGGCATCTATAGGAAGGTAGCCAGAAACATGGACTTACAGAAAATCGAAGAAAGCGTAAATCATCTCACAAACCCGCTCGACAATGCCATCAACGAAAAATGCTCGCGCATCAAGAACACCTTCCTGCGTCTCATGGATGAATATACGGCCAGCTATTACATTATCAGCGGACACAAGAGACGCAACCTTCCAACCTCCGACCGCATCTGGTTCCAGCGGCTCAAAATCATCACCCTGCCCCGAGAGCTGGTCATATGGGAAACAAAAGAGGCCATCCAATAAGCCATCCGAGGCTCACACAGCCGGCAAAAAGCCTTCGTCCCAAAAGTAATATAGCCTATATTACAGACTAAAACAGCCTGTATTACGCTGCAATATAGGCTGTTTTACTTTGCAATAAACCCTATATTGCCTGAAAAGGCAAGGACAACCGAGCCAAACAAGCCCCTGCTTCTGCGACAAAAAAGCCTGATGATTCCTGCCAAGAGCCCAAAATGCTTGCCGAACGTTTGTCGCTTTCAATAAAATACATTATCTTTGCGTTTGTTATTATAAGAAAACGGACATGAAACAAACACTTATCCTTTGTCTGACACTACTCTGCATGACAACTCAGCTTATGGCAAAAGAACGCAATATTACATTGAAAGTCATTGAAACCAGCGATGTGCATGGCTGTTTCTTCCCTTACGACTACATCAACAAGCGTCCCATGAAAGGCTCTGCTGCCCGCATAGCCACCTATGTCAATGCCTTGCGCAAAGAGTATGGTGACAACGTGATCCTTCTGGACAACGGTGACATCTTGCAAGGGCAACCCATCTCATACTTCTCCAACTTTGTTGACACGGCATCGGCCAACATCGCCGCACAGGTAGTGAACTACTTGCACTACGACGCACAGACCGTGGGCAACCACGACGTGGAAACGGGACACGACGTCTACGACAAATGGATCAGGGAAGTGCAATGCCCAATGCTCGGTGCCAATATCATTGACAACAAGACGAACCGCCCCTATGTCAAGCCCTATGTCCTGCTGGACAAGGGAGGAGCCAAGGTTGCCGTACTGGGCATGCTCACCCCTGCCATCCCCAACTGGTTGAAAGAGCCCGTCTGGAGCGGGATGCACTTTGAAGAGATGGTCTCGTGTGCCCGCTACTGGGTCGAGTTCTTACAGCGGGAGGAACATCCTGATGCCATCATCGGCCTTTTCCACAGTGGATGGGACGGTGGCATCCGCACGGATGAGTATCTGGAAGATGCTACCAAATCCGTTTCCGAACAGGTTCCCGGCTTTGACCTCATTCTCTACGGACACGACCACACACCAAGAGTAGAACCTTCTGACAGTAAACGATATACGCCGCTTTGCTTAGACCCTTCCAATAACGCCCAATACGTTGCTGAAGCCACCATTGAACTGACCATAAAAAGGGGGAAAGTGACGAACAAGAAAGTAACAGGAAAGTTGGTTGACGTGCGCAATCTGCCTGTCGACGAAGCCTACATGGCACATTTCCAACCGCAAATAGACAAGATGCAGACATGGGCCGAACGCAAAATAGGCTCATTCAAGCAAGACATCTACACGCGAGATTGCTACTTCGGTTCCTCTGCCTTCAATGATTTCATCCTCAACCTGCAACTACAGATTACCGGAGCTGACATCTCTTTCAATGCACCGTTGTCGTTTGATGCCAGCATCAAGGCCGGAACGGTGACCGTTGCCGACATGTTCAAACTCTATAAATACGAGAACCAATTATACATAATGCGACTGACAGGCAGCGAGATACGCAAACACCTGGAAATGTCATACAACCTTTGGGCAAACACCATGTGCTCCCCCGATGACCACTTGTTGTTGCTGAATGAACAGACCAACAACGATTCCCAGCGTATGGGATTCAAGAACTTCTTGTTCAACTTTGATTCAGCAGCGGGTATCGACTATGAAGTAGACGTGACAAAGCCCGAAGGCGAGAAGGTTCGCATCCTGCGAATGAGCAACGGCGAGCCCTTTGACGAGAACAAATGGTATCGTGTGGCTGTCAACAGCTATCGCGGCAACGGCGGCGGCGAACTTCTCACACGCGGTGCCGGCATTCCCCACGACTCATTGGCCTCGCGCATCGAATGGGAAAGTGACCGCGACCAACGGTGGTACCTCATGCAGGAGATTGAACGGCTGGGCATTCTGGATCCGCAACCCAATAATAATTGGCGTTTCGTGCCCGAAGAATGGACAAAACCTGCTGCCGAGCGCGACCGGCGAATCCTGTTCGGAGAATAAAGTGAACAAAGCGAGAAACGATTAATCATCATTGCAAAAAACAAATGACAAAGAAGCATACGCATTGGTATCTGTTCTATAAGACGGAAATCCTGATTATGCCACAGGAGGATGGCTCATACACCATACCTACAGGTACACTTCCGCCCGTCAAACTGGCAGAAGAACAGGTGACACACACACTGACCATAAGCAAAAATGGAAGCACGCAAGTGAAGACTGCCACCCTGGACAGGCCGTTGGCCGAAGAACTGCGCAAGAAATATGAATTGTGCGACCTCAGGAAATCCTATTATAAGTTGTCGGCGGAACACTATCAGATAGCAGGCAAATGTCGTGAATTCCTGTATTGGGACCAAAACACGAGGTTTTGCGGTACATGCGGCACGCCGATGGAGATGCATTCGGAAATTTCAAAGCGTTGCCCGCATTGCGGCAAGGAGGTATGGCCGCAAGTAAGTCCCGCTGTCATTGTCCTGATTCACAAAAAAGGAAAAGATGCAGTAGGACTGTCAAGACAGAACGGACAGGGAAATCCGGAAGAAGAAGAGGTTCTCCTGGTACAGGCACGCAACTTCCGAACAAATTTCTTTGGTCTGGTGGCCGGCTTCGTGGAGACAGGAGAGACACTGGAGGAGGCCGTACACCGCGAAGTGATGGAGGAAACGGGTATCACCATCACAAACCTGCGATACTTCGGTAGCCAACCGTGGCCGTATCCAAGCGGTCTGATGGTAGGATTCCATGCCGACTACGTTTCCGGCGACATCCATCTACAACACTCAGAACTCAAAAACGGCAACTGGTTTACGAAAGACCAACTGCCCACCTTACCAGAAAAACTCTCTATCGCCAGGAAACTCATTGACGACTGGTTGGAAAACGGCAATTCATAGAAAAAGGATGAAATTATTTGGCAATTCCAAAATAAAATCACTATATTTGCAAGCAGAAAGAAACAGAATCCTAAAAACAAATAAGATTATGAAGAAGTACATCTATCTGATCATCGCAATGATGACGATGGCAGCCACTGCCAAAGCGCAAACAGTCTACATCGCACCGTCAAAAAGTGCCATAGCCTATCACAAGAACAAGGATTGCAGCTACCTGCGCAACTCCGTGAACGTGCAATCCCTTAAAGAGGCTGACGCAAAGGACATGGGACGACATGCATGCATCCGCTGCTATCCAGAAAAGAAAGCACAAACCATGAAGGATATCACCAAAGAAAACAAGACGAAAAAGACTTCTACAGCAGAAAAAACGACAACAGAAAAGGTCAAGAACGTTTATATTACAACTGCAAAGGGGGCCACTGCCTATCATAAGAACAAGTCTTGTACTTATCTGAAGAAAGCTCCTAATGTTGAAGCCGTCACAGCTGACAAGGCAGCAGAACTGAACCGCGTTCCGTGCAAGGTTTGCTATCCGTCAACTGCAAAGAAGGCTGCAACCACCAAGAAGGCAACGACAGAAAAGAAAGCTACAGCAGAGAAGAAGGCTACCACCACCAAGGAGACCAAGAAGGCCACTCCGGCTCGCGATGAGAAAGGCCGCTTTGTGAAGAAGACCACAGAAGAAACAAAAGCCACGACCAAAAAGGCGACTCCTGAACGTGACGAGAAAGGCCGTTTCGTAAAGAAGGCCACAACAGAAACCAAGGATGCCGCCACCAAGAAGACGACAACAACAAAGAAAACGACAAAAAAGGCAGCCTAAGTTGCCGACATATACAGAAGAGAGGATGCCCGCCAGATGGAACGGGTATCCTCTTTTTTATATCAAATACAATAATCCGCCTTTCTGTGCGTTATTAAATAAGTATGAAACAGAAACACGGATACCACCACATATTACAAGTATGCACGGTCGTCATAACCCTGCTGTCACTCTCCTGTGCCATGCATGCGCAGAGCTTTACGCTCCAAGGCAAGGTTTCGGACATGGAAGGCAACCCTATTGAGTTAGCCTCCGTCTCCGTACTGGCACAAGGAAAACTCGTGATGACTAATTTGAAAGGCGAGTTCTCAATGGACTTGCATTCTTCCGACTCCGTAGCGATAAAGTTCTCCATGATCGGCTATAAGAGCAAAACGCGTGTCCTGCGCCACCCCAAGGGCAAGCAGACCCTGCTGATACAGTTAGCTGACGACAACACGTTGGGAGAAGTGGTCGTAGAAGGAAAGACCCCACAGCACGGAACGACCCAACAACTGGATATCAAAGACATACAGACAGCTCCATCGGCCTCAGGAAATGCCGTGGAAGAGATGATTCAGAGTCAGGCCGGCGTGTCTACCCACAATGAACTGTCTTCACAATACAACGTGCGCGGTGGTTCCTTCGATGAGAATTCCGTATATATAAATAATGTAGAAGTATTCCGTCCATTCTTGGTACGCAGCGGTCAGCAGGAAGGTCTGTCCGTTATCAATGCCGATATGGTCGAAAGCGTAGGCTTTTCTACGGGCGGTTACGAAGCTAAATACGGTGACAAGATGTCGTCTGCGCTCGACATTACCTACAAAAAGCTCAAGCCCAAAAGCGGAAACGACACCTATGCAGAAGGAAGCGTTGCTGCCAGCCTGCTTGGAGCCAGCGGGTATGTAGGTCTGGGAACCAAGAAATTCTCTTGGCTCAACGGCCTTCGATACAAAACCAACCGCTACTTGTTAGGCTCACTGGAAACAACCGGAGAATACAAGCCGAGCTTTCTGGACTATCAGACCTACATGAGTTGGCATCCCTCCAAACGGTGGCAGATTGACTTCATTGGAAACATCTCGGAAAACCACTATAATTTCGAGCCCAAAGACCGTGAGACCAACTTCGGAACCATGGAAAACGTGAAGTCATTCCGCGTCTACTTCGACGGACAGGAGAAAGACCTCTTCCGCACCTACTTCGGAACACTCGGCATTACCCATAAGTTTGCCAACGACAAAAGCAGCATCTCGCTTCTCGCCTCCGCTTTCTCGACGAAGGAACAGGAACGCTACGACATACAAGGACAATACTGGCTCACCCAGACGGAGACCAGCGAGAACCTTGGCGTAGGCACCTATATGGAGCACTCGCGCGACTATCTGAAAGCCAACGTAGCCAGCCTCAAGCTCATGGGACGCCACCGCACACGCAACCACGAACTCGAAGCAGCCCTCACCTTCAAGAAAGAACGCATCGAAGAAGACTCCCGCGAATACGAATACCGCGACAGTGCCGGCTATAGTGTGCCACACACAGGCGAAGACCTCTACATGATCTACTCTCTGAGAGCCAAGAACAAACTCGATGCCAAGCGTATTGAAGCCTACCTGCAAGACACCTGGCACTGGAGATCCGGCAACGACTCCATACCCACACTCTATACCTTGAACTACGGTGTGCGCTTTGCCCACTGGGATTTCAACGGAGAAAGCATCGTTTCCCCGCGTGCATCACTGAGCATCGTGCCGTCGTGGAACCGCGATCTCACCTTCCGACTGGCCGCCGGACTCTACTATCAGGCACCATTCTACAAGGAGCTACGCGACACATCCACCGTAAAGGGCATCACCTACGCCACGCTCAACCAGAAGATCAAGAGCCAACGCTCCATACACCTCATCGGATCCATGGACTACCGTTTCCGTATGATGGAACGCCCGTTCAAGTTTTCTGCCGAGATCTACTACAAAGCTCTCTCCGATCTTGTTCCCTACTCCGTCAGCAACGTTAAAGTAGTCTATTACGGCGACAACAAATGCTCCGGGCACGCAGCCGGAATAGACCTGAAACTCTTCGGAGAGTTTGTGCCAGGCTCCGATTCCTGGCTTTCGCTGAGCGTCATGGATACCAAAATGACCCTCAACGGCAAGAAGATTCCGCTTCCCACGGATCAGCGATACGCCCTCAACCTCTATTTTACAGACTATTTCCCCGGCACCACCCGTTGGAAAATGTCGCTCAAACTGGCCTTCGCCGACGGACTCCCCTTTGCCGCTCCACACAAGGAACTGGAAAAGAACTCCTTCCGTGCAGCCGCCTACAAACGCGCCGACATAGGAATGAGCTACCGACTGCTTGACAACAGCGACCGCGACAAGAAGAGTATCTTCAAGAATATTTGGCTCGGTGTAGACTGCCTGAACCTCTTCGGCATCAATAACGTCAACTCCTACTACTGGATTACAGACATAACCAACCAGCAATACGCCGTGCCCAACTACCTTACCGGTCGGCAAATCAACGGACGCATACTATTTGAGTTCTAAAAACGGCCCAGCCAAATATGCAAGGCAGCCAAACGGGAAAGCAATATAGCCTATATCAGAAAACAATAAACCCTGTATTACCAGATAAAAAAGCCCATATTATCCCGTAATACAGGGTTTATTACTTTGCCAAGCAGCCCCATCCCAACAAGCCAACAACTTCACTCACCCCACAGGTAAAGCCCAACGAACCTGAAAGGGAGTTTCCATCCTGCCCAGAAAGAAGAAAAAACACCCGACAAAAAAGAAAAGAAGAAAAATAATCTGAGAAAAGTTTGGTGGTTTGAAAATAAACCATTACCTTTGCATCCGCATTTGAGAACGAATGTCTGGAACT
>CAMHEA010000071.1 GCA_946184025.1 uncultured Prevotella sp. | reverse complement strand
CGAGTATAATGTCTTTCCACTGGTTCATACCTGCGTTGGTGAACATCAGCGTGGGATCGTCTTTGACGACCATGGGGGCCGATGCTACGATGGCGTGTCCGTTCTTCTCGAAATATTTCTTGTAGGACTCGCGGATTTCGTTGGCTGTCATCATGTTTTTTGCCATTTTCTAATCTACGGTTTTTAAAATTTCAGTAATTTGGCTGCAAAGGTAGTCAAATTTTTAGTATTTAGAGATACTGAGGCACAGAGAATTAATAAAAATAAAGAAAAAACTTGATTCTTCATTCTTCGTTTCTCTTTTTTTTATTATCTTTGAGCTATAAAATAGCCCGAAGATACTCTCGCTCGACAAAAAAAAGAGTAAAACTCTTTGATTTGTGCTCACTAATGTGTATCTTTGCCCCGAAAAGTAAAAAACAATCAAGATGGCACTGAATACTGAAAAGAACCTGAAGCTCTACTATTCCATTAAGGAAGCAGCAGAGATGGTAGGCCTGACGGAGAGCAACCTCCGATTCTGGGAGAAAGAGATTCCTTCGCTCAAGCCGAAGACCACCGGCAACGGTATCCGCCAATACACGGAAAAAGACATTGAGAACCTGAAGGCCGTCTATAACCTGGTGAAAGTGCGCGGATTCAAGATTGCCGCCGCCAAGAAAATGCTTGCCACCAACAAAGAGGGGGTGGAGAAAAGTGCGCGTGTCATAGAGGGACTGATGAAGGTGCGCGACGAGCTGAAAGAGCTGAAGCACCAGCTGGATTATCTGGTGTGAGGTGTTGGATGACAGGTGATGGGTGTTGGGTGATGGTGGATACCAAATAGGATTATCAGAAACCACTAACACCCAACACCCATCACCTAACACCTTATCGCTTTACCGCATAAACGAAATCATCGAATATCGCTGTGCCTTGCGCGGCGATATTATTGTATGCATAGAGGGCAACGCGCGCGCCTTTCCAGTTACCCCATCGCATATAGAATCCCTTGCCCAGCTGACGGTAGTGGCGGCCGTCGGTGCTGTATTCGAAACGATAGACATTATTTGTGGCATCCAATTGCAGGCGCAGGAAAACCTTTTTTCCTTTTAAGGCGATGCTTGTCTCTTCCTGGAAATTGTCTTCCACGTAGAGCCACGCCCGGCCGTTTTCCTTCTTAACGCCAATCAGATGGTTTTTCTTACCCATACAGCCAAGGCCGCAGCGCATTCCATCGGCCGCCTGACTGAAATCGAGCATAACGGAAGCTGTTCCGCGATAGCCTAAGGTTCTCAGCGTAAGTGTGTTGCGGGCAAGCATAAAAGCAGGCGACTGCTGCGCGTAGAACGTCATTCGGCCGGGATTCTCCGTCAGCGACCAGGCCTCGTCATTCGGATTATGGTTCCACTGCCATTCGGGTTTTAGGACCGTGCTGCCGAAATCATCCTTCCATACCACATCACCTGTTTTTCTTTTACTGCTGTTTCCGAGCGGCATCTTCCATTCGGCAACTGGTTCGCCAATGCCGTTACCGTCAGCGTCGACACCCATCAGCGGCCATCCATCTTCCCAGCGCACGGGCTGCAAGTGGACGATGCGCCCCAGCGGACTCCATTCCTGGAAATGGAAAAACCACCAGCTGCCATCGGGGGTGTCAACTATGGCGCCCTGATGAGGACCGTTAATGTCGGTTGTGCCTTGTTCGAGGACCACCTTCCGCTCATAGGGACCATAGATGCTCTTGGAGCGCAGAATGGTCTGCCATCCGCAGCAGACGCCACCTTCGGGGATGCTCATATAGTAGTAGCCATTCCATTTGTGGATTTTCGTTCCTTCGGCCACAGGTCCCGTATAGACCGTCGTACCTTCGTCTAAAAGGCGCGTGCCGTCTTCGCTCATGCGATGAATGATGATGGGGCCTGCGCCGTAGAGGCTGTGACCTAGATAAGCCTTGCCGTCTTCATCCCAGAAAGGACAGGGGTCTTCCCACTTCTTGACAGCCTTTACCAAAAGAAGTTTGCTCCATGGGCCTTCGGGCCGTGCGGCACTGGTCATGAACAGTCCTTCGTCGGGCGTGCAGAAATAGACCCAGAACCGGCCATCGTGCCAACGGATGCTGGGAGCCCATGGACCGCCGGCATAATGGCCCATGGTGTCCCATCCGGGATAGTCGAAGCGGTGGTAGAGCTGCGTCACCACACGCCAGTTCACCAAATCGTCGGACTCCAGAATCTGCATGCCCAAGAAATGAAAATCGCTGGCCACCATATAGTATTTCTCGCCGACGCGGATGACGTCAGGGTCGCTCAAATCAGTCGGCAGGATTGGATTTCTGAATGTACCGTCGCCTTGGTCGCCCCACTGCTGCGCGTGAAGCGACGTAGCAAAAGCCAGAAGAAGAATAATGGTGATTAACTTTTTCATGCCACAAAGATATAAAAAAATGAAGAATTAAGAATGAAGAGTGAAGAATTTATGCATCGTTCATGAATTTCTCATTTTCTCAATCTCTCATTTTCTCATTTTTTATTATCTTTGCAGTCATGAAACAACTACTAACACTATTACTGTTGAGTTGCATCCTTCAGGTGGAGGCAGCCGTTTATAACATTAGGGATTTCGGTGCTAAGAATGACACCACGGTACTTTCCACAAAGGCCATACAAACCGCCATCGACCGTTGCTCGCAGGAGGGCGGCGGACAGGTGCTGGTGCCCGCCGGTCACTACAAGATAGGGACCATTGTGCTCCGCAGCAGGGTGAACCTGCATTTGGAGAAAGGAGCCGTACTCTTTGGCAGTACGGACATTCATGACTATACGCCACAGCGCACCAGCTATGTATCCCTGCGTACGAACACGCCTACCGTGCAGCTGATATGGGCAGACAATGTAGAGGATGTCACCATCGATGGCGAAGGAGTGATAGATGGCCGTGGCAAGTCGTTCCCCAAACTCTCATGGAATGATGAAGGTATCACACGTCCACACCTGTTGAGGTTCGTTCAGAGTCGCGATGTGCAGCTGAAGGGGATAACCCTCCGCAATTCAGGCTGTTGGATGCAGCATTGGCTGGCCTGCGACCGCGTGAAGATTGACGGCATCACGGTCAACAACCGCAACAACTACAACAACGATGCACTGGATCTGGACGGCTGCCATGAGGTGACGGTGAGCAACATGATCTGTGACTCCGACGACGACGGCATCACACTGAAGAGCACTTCGCCAAGGCTTTGTGAAAACATCTGCATCACGAACTGCGTGGTGAGCAGCCATTGTAATGCCGTGAAACTGGGAACCGAAACCAATGGCGGTTTCCGCAATATCACCATTCAGAACATCTGCGTGAAGCCCAGTTCAGACCAGAGCTCGCAATTCTTCGGCCATGAGTCGAAACGTGGCACGAGTGCCCTCTCGCTGGAGATTGTCGATGGCGGCGTGATGGAGAATGTGAATATCTCTAACTTTACGGTGGAAGGTACTGAAAGTCCAATCTTTGTACGTTTGGCCAATCGCGCCCGCAGTTATTGCGACTCGGTGAAGATTACGAAGGTGGGGAGCATCCGCAATGTGCGCATCTCCAACTTCATGGTCAGCAATGCAGGGCCTACGGGGTGTTCCATAACGGGCATGGAGGGCCATCCCGTGGAGAACATCTTTCTGCGCGACATCTTTATCACACAGCAGGGAGGACAGCCCGAAACGGCAGCCCCCACCGATGAGAAACTGGCGGAATATCCCGAAGCCACGATGTGGGGCATCCTGCCGGCCAAAGGATTCTGGGTGAACCATGCCCGCAACGTCCATTTCGACAATGTCTGCGTGAAAACCCTCAGTCCCGACCAGCGTCCGCTCTTCTTCAAGCAGGACTGCGAATAGGGGCACTCAAGCCTATGCGGTGTTGTTTAGAGTTTAGAGTGTAGAATGTAGAGTGTAGAGTTATGATTACAGTTGGAGGCTAAAATCTTCTACATAACTTTAAACTCCAAAGGGTATACGAGTTTGCGGAGATAATATCCTAAAAAAGGCCCGCCAAAGCGAGCCTTTTTTAGAATATTCATAGTGTTTATTCGTTCTTGAAACCGTAGCCATTGGTGAAGCCACCATTAGCGAGCACGTTCGGAGTGAACGGCCAGAGATGGATAGGAGCTTTCACGTAGTCGTAGTCGAGGAATAGGTACTTGTAGTACTCGTCATCGTTGTTGACGAGGTCAATACCCCATTTCTGCTTCTTGTAACCATCGGCCTCCAGAGCGGCAATCTCATTGTCGGAGAGTTTTTCGAAGAGACCCTTGATAGCCAGGTTGGGTGCATATCCTTCAGGAACCTTCAGGCCATACTTGCTCCAGTCGTTGTTCACGCCACGCCATCCGGGATACATCACGGCATTGTTACGCATGTCGGCGGGACACTCCTGAGTGAGGCGTGCTCCTCCCCATTCCTTGGCAGAACCATCCACTGACTTTGTCCATACATAATTGGAGATGGTGTTGCCGTTGTCGAATGTATAGTAGCCGTCGTTTTTCAGTCCGTCGAGCATCTTGCGTGTGAGTTCCTTGATGTACTTGATCTTTGCAGGCAGCAGACCTGTACGGATCAGCGTGTTGCGGCGGTCGCCCTCACCGGCAAACTCAAATCCACGCTCCTGGATGATGGCGTTCAACAGAGAACCTTCCTGAGCAATGAAGGCATCGGTCTTGGCTGCTGCCGCACCGCCGAAGGCACGGTTGCGGATGATATCAAGGTAGGTGCGGGCATTGGTGTTGTCGCCAAGGGCAGCGCAAGCCTCTGCATAGCCAAGATAGATTTCAGACATGCGCATGTAGGGACCATTGATGCCCGACTTACGCTGGTTGGCAGTCCACACCACATCCTGACGGTTCTCATCCCATTTGTTGAATGCGATACCACCGCCCTTACCCTGAGAACCGGGTACGAAGGGGAGCAGGATTTCCGTGCCAGTGGCACCAGCCGTGGCCGTCACGGTGCAGCTTACGTCGCGGCGCATGTCGTTAGGATCGAACACACCATAGTAGAAAGCAGGATTGATACGTCCCTGACCGTAGTTCTTGCAGGGATAGTTGTCCTTGCTGCCACCAGTGGTGGGACGGCCGAAAGAATAAGGACGTGCATCGTTGCCGGCGCCCTGCGAGATGGCCACCTCATAGATGGATTCATCGGCGTAGGTCTCATCTGGCATGTGCATCTGCTGGAAGAACACCTGATAGGGGTTCGGTGTGGTGCGTCCGTCGGTGGTAATGAACTTGGCCGAGCCAGGATTGTCGATGACAGCCTTGAAATACTGCTGTGCCAACTGGTAGTATGACTTCCAGTCGCTGCGGCGTCCGTATGTGGCACCGTTGTTCTCGGTTCCCATATTCTCGAAGGTGAGGGGATTGCCGTTTCCGTCGACGCGCTGGATGTCGCCACGACGGGTCTGGTATCCACCGGCCTCCAGGGCGATGCGTCCGATAAGGCCCTCCACGTAGGTGCGTGAGAAGTAGTTCTTGCCCGTAACACCGGGAATGGATCCCACACGGTACATCACGGGAGCTACCTTCTGCAGTTCAGCGAGGATGACGTCGTAGATGGAATCACGGCCCACAAGCCCATCGTGGTCGGTGCTCTTGCCGCTGACGTAGGGCACGTCGCCAAAGTATTTGATCAGTTCGCGATAGGCTGTAGCCTTCAGGGCAACTGCCTCGCCATAGAGTTGGCCGGACGTGCTTTCCGTGCCGGATGCTATCATCTCGTCGAAACCTTCCGACTCCTCAACAAGGTTCATCACGATGCAAGCCTTGCTAATGACTTCATAAAGAGCTGCATAGGTATCGTTCTCCTTCTGGTAGCTCAACAGAGTGTACTGGCCGGCGAAGTTGCCGTTCTGATAGAACTGTTCGGGATAGTGGCGGCCGGGTTGGTTGGCAAAGTTCTCCGGGTGGCGCTCAATGTCGGAACCGGCAACGTCGGCTGCATAGAAAAGACCGTCGCCGAACACTTTGTTCTGTGCAGCGTTAGCCCATGAAGAGTAAGCACCGTCGATGGCGGCACGTGAAGTCTCAGTGGTGGAGAACACGAAAGCAGCATCGGCCTTTGAAGGCGTATCGGTCTCCAGATAATCACTGCATGAAGTATTCAGAGCGAGAACGCCTGCTGCAAGAGCGAATGAATATATTATCTTTTTCATATTTGTTTTCTCCTTATGATTTAGAATGTTACGTTAAGACCGAAGGTATAGGTTCTTGCCCGGGGGTAAGAGTTCCAGTCATAGTTAGGAGTGGGGAAGCCGTTGTTGCCGCCGGGACGTGTGTTCACGTCGGGGTCGCTTCCGTCGTAACCTGTGATGCAGAAGAGATTACCACCGGTGAAGTAAACGCGCAGGTTGCTGATGCCCACTTTCTTTGTCAGTGCGCGTGGCAGCGTGTAGCCCAGGGTAAGGGTGTTCAGTCGGAGGTAAGAAGCATCTTCGATAAACTCAGAAGAAACGAGACCGTACTCTGCATAAGGCAGGGCATGAGCTGCACCGGCATTCAGCGCAGCGAGGGCGCTCGGGTCGGTCACGGCATAGAGATCGCCGCTGGCATCGACGTCATAAATCTTCCAGCAGTCGGAGATGAGACCGAGACGGTTCCATCCGAAGCTGGTGTCCTTGTTACCCATCATGGAGTGCATGGCATTGGCGTTATACACATCACCGCCAATCTGATAGGTGAAGCCTGCCGAGAAGTCGAAACCCTTGTAGCTGGCATTGAGATTGATGCCGCCGGTGTGCTGGGCCATGGTGTGGCCTACCACCTGGCAGTCTTCCTCGGTGATGGTGCCGTCGCCGTCGGTATCTTCAAACTTGACCATACCCGGGAAAGCCACCTGACCTTCAGGAAGGTTGTAAAGTGCGGAGACGCTGCCGGGATAGTTGGTCACGTTGCTACCCATGTCTGCCACGCCAGGCTTCAGCGTCCATACGCCGTTGCTCACGGTAAAGTCGTCAACCGTGTAGAAACCGGCGCTCTTGTAGCCATAGATGGTTCCCACGGGCTCACCTTCGCGGATGATATAGTCGTTGTAGGGACGTTTCATGGAAGAACCCCAGTTGGTGTTGGTGTCGGCATTCACGCCTTCGAGCACCTTCTCCACATTATTCTTATTGTAGTTGTAAGTGGCATTGACGCTCAGATTGAAGTCCTTCGAACGGATAATCTCATAGAAGATGGCCAATTCGACACCCTTGTTTGAGGTCTCGCCAACATTCTGGTACTGGTAGCTGTGACCGGTGCTTTCGGCAACGGGGACGCGCATCAGAATATCCTTGGTGGAATTCCAATACACATCGAGGCTACCGCGCAGCTTACCGTTCCAGAAACCGAAGTCGATACCGAGGTTGCGGCTGATGGTGGTCTCCCACTTCAGGTCGGGGTTAGCCAGCACAGCACCGGGCGAGAACGTCACCTTGCGGCTGCCGCTCGACCAATCCACTGCGGGTTCCCAATATTCTTTCCAAAGCGAAGCGTCGATGTTGTCATTACCGGAAGTACCGAATGAGAGACGCAGTTTCAGGTTGTCGAGCCAATCTTTGCTGCTTTCCATAAAAGGCTCATCGTTAATGCGCCATGCCACGGCTCCTGCAGGGAAGTAACCCCAGTGGTGGTTGGGCGCGAAGTTAGAGCTACCGTCTGCACGGAACGTGGCGGTAAAGAGGTAGCGCCCAAGGAAATTGTAGTTGGCACGTCCGAACCAGGAGAGTGTGTGCTTAGGCTCACCGATGCTATAGGTGGAGTTGGTAACCTTCTGGGCGGCGCTGGCAATCTGGCTGTCGCCAATCATGTTGAACATCTGGAAGAAACCGAATGCCTGATCCTGTGTGTATTCAGCAGGATAGCCTGCACCAATCATGCTGCTGCTGTTGGATTTCGAAGCAAGCACCTCGTTACCGGCCAGGAAAGAGAGTTCATGATTTTCGCCCAGGCCTTGCACCTGATAGTTCAGCGTAGAAGCCCAGCGGACGCCGTATCCGTCGCCTTGTGTCAGGGTAGCCTTGTTGTAGGGAGTGGATGACTTTCCGCCGTCCCACTCTTCACGCTTGCTCCAGTTGCGGCTCAGCGAGAGTTCCGTCTTGGCCGTGAGACCCTTGATAACGTTCCAGGTCAGGGTACCCATGGCGCGGATGCGCTGCCGGCGGTTAACACTGCTGTAGTTGTCGATGATCGACAAAGGATTGCTAATGTCCTCAACGCTGGCACTACCCATACCGAGGTCGGAAGGTTCGCCGCTGCCCAGCGGGTTGTCAATGGGACGGAAGCCATATACCGAGTTACCGGCGGCATAGTCGAAACTGGTGCCTTCGAACTTCATTTCCGAATAGCGGAGGTCGGCATCAAAGTTCAGGTTCTTTGTAATCTTCTGGGAAATCTTGAAGTTTGCATTCCAGCGGTTCATACCGGTCTTGATTCGGTTACCTTCGTCGGTCACGTAGTTGAGGGATGCGTAGTACTTCGTGTTCTGGTTACCACCAGAGAGAGACAGGTCGTGGTTCCAGGAATGGGCTGTCTCCAGGACATCGTCCACGTAGTTGTGAACGCCGATGTTCTTGTATTCGTTCAGGTGGTTGCCGTTGGCACTGCCAAGTCCGAAATAAGAAGCCACGCCCTGACCGTAGGTCTCACCGTATGCCTTGGCGTAACTCCAGTTGTGGAGCACGTAATCATAGGCTTCCTGCACCTCGGGCTTGTACGAAGGAGTCTTAATCTGATAATACATATTATACTTCACCTTGGCCGTTCCTTCACCCTTTGAGCCCTTGGTAGTGACGAGAATCACACCGTTGGCACCGCGGGCACCGTAGATGGCCGTTGAGGCAGCATCCTTCAGCACGTCGATACTCTCGATGTTGTCGGCAGGGATGTCGCTGATGTCGCTCACCTGTACACCGTCAACGATAAACAGCGGGTCGTTCGACTGGGTGATTGAACCACCTCCACGTACACGGATTGACATGGTGGCACCCGGGCGTCCGTCCTGTGCGGCTACGCTCACACCGGGAAGCTGTCCCTGGAGTGCCTGTGCCACATTGGAAACAGGGTTGGAAGCCAGCTTTTCACCCGAGACTGATGCCACGGCACCAGTCAGGTCGCGGCGTTTCATCGTGCCGTAACCGATCACGACGACGTCTTCCAGCGTGGTGTTGTCTTCCTGCAGCACGATGTTCAGCGCGTTGCTGCTGCCCACCTTGACTGTTTGCGACTTGTAACCCACGTAGGAGATGTTCAGCACTGTCGACGGCGAGGCATTCTGAATGGTGAAGTTACCATCCATGTCGGTAACCGCACCAGTACCTGTGCCTGTGGCAATAGTCACACCAATCATGGGTTCTCCATTAGCGTCTTTCACTGTACCCGTCACTGTCTTCTGCGCGAACGCCACGAAGCAGAACATGGTCAGGAGTGAAGCCATAATGGCTCTTCTGATTTGTTGATACATAGATTTTTGTTTTAGTTATACTTAGGTTTGTTAAATAAAATCGCGTTAGGGCAATCTTAATTCGGATTTGTCCGTTGTAGTAGCATGTTTTCTGGTGCAAAGGTACGAACATTCTTTTGATTAATCAAATATTTTTATAGTTTTTTTTAGTTTGCCTATTATAAAAGGTCATTGTTGCATTTATAACGTCGAGTACAAACTAATTTAGTTTGTTCTTCAACTACGCATCGGATGACCTGCAAAACATCATCGGATGGAGAACAAAGTAAATTAGTTTGTACCCGGTCTGCTTATTCCTTTAGATGCAAGGGATGGAAGGATGACTCTCTATCTCTTGATCTCCCAGTCGCCCATGACGGCCTGGAGGGTAATTTGCTGTATTTCCTTCTTAGTGAGTTGGCGGGCCCATGACACACGGGCTTTGGCATTGGCTCCGGGGCCTGTGCTGCCATATTCAGCATAGCGGGCTGTCTTTTCGTTTTCGGGATTGCGCCAGTTTTCCCATCCTTGGGGTACAATGTGGCTGCCCATCTCTGTATTTATAAATAAGGTGTAGGCGTAGGGGCGCCAGGGACGGCCAAGGAATACTTTGTCGGCTCCCTCGGCGGCAATTAGTTTACAACGATTGAATACGTAGCCGTACTTCACGTCCTTTGGCGTGGAGGCGGCGGTGATGTACGAATTGGCCTTGCTCTTAATTGTGCACTGCTCAAACCAAGCGGTGCTAGGACCGAAGATGAAGTCGGTTGTTCCCTCGATGTAGCAGTGGTCGAAATAGCAGCGGGTGCCACCCACACCAGTATAGACCGTGTCCTGATGGCCGAGGAAGCGGACATTGATGAACTTCAGACGGTCGCCCTCGGTATGGAGTGCCACAGCCTGGCCCAATCGTGCCGAATTATTCTCGATGGTGATGTTCTTGAAAGTGATATCCTGCCCCTCTACTTTGACAGTGTAGGTACGGAAGGTTCCCATGGGCTGGGTGGCAGCTCCCTCGTCGCCGATTTTCGGGATGCGGATGTTGGCATGGTCGTCGTAGGTAATGATGGTCTGCTGGGCATCCTCGCCACAGATCTCAATGTTGGTAAGCCATGAGGGAATAATGACTTTTTCCTTATAGACTCCTTTCTTCACGAAGATGACCTTATGATATTCCATGAAGGCACGACACACCTCGACGGCCTCATTGACGGTACGGAATTCGCCGGTGCCGTCGCGTGCCACGAAGAGCGTGTCAGGATTGTCGTACTTGTTGGCGGCCGTTGCGCTGACAGCTGTGAGCAGGGCAGCGGCAAGAATCAGTAGTTTGTTCATAGAATGCAATATTTTTTTATTTGACGATTTTACGATTTCACGATTTTACGATTTCACGATTTTACGATTGTCAAATAGTTAAATTGTCAAATCGTCCAATCGTCCAATCCCTAAATGATCTGATTGATTTCCTGAAGTCCATTGATGCC
>CAMHEA010000070.1 GCA_946184025.1 uncultured Prevotella sp. | reverse complement strand
ACCCTCTGCTTGTAAGGCAGATGCTCTAAACCAGCTGAGCTAAACGCCCGTGCTTCTTAAAAGCGGTTGCAAAAGTACGCACTTTTCGCGAAACCACCAAATTTTTCGCCCACTTTTTTCTCAATTCCAGCATTTTTCGCCTCTTTCGGGGGTATAGGACAACGACAAGAGAGCGCACAAACAATCAAGAAAGGAAACTTCCATAAACAAGAAACGCCCCCTTCCTGCAAGGCTGAAATTGGATTTAAAATTGAATATGGGAACTCTTACCTGCGGAAGGAGCCGCCATCCATCAAGAAACGACAAGGCAGGGAGCTGCTATCGGAAAGCAAAGAACACATCAAAACCCTTCTCCCTGCACTTGCCGGATGTCCGCCTTTTCACAAAGACTTCCATTCATCGGACTACTCCGCAACCCTGCGGGCACTCCCGTAGAGGCAGTATCGTCCAGACTGGCAACTAAAACCCATGCAGCATCCAGCCCGCCACCAGATATAGGGATCCTCCCTGCGACGGAAGCCATGCTTGATGGAATCGGCAAGCATGTCCGGAAAACCCCAGAAGACCTTGACGAGAGGAGCCGCATAGGTATGTTTCTGCACTTTTCATTGCCTTTCAAATTTGCAAGAGCTGTGAAATCAGTCCCAAAAGTCACCTCTTGCGGTAGTAATAACGGATTTCCCTGGACCCTGGGTATAAGAAAAACGTGGAACTGCTATTCTATATCTCTGTCTTGAGGTCCTGAGAAAACCCATACATAAAGATATAGTGATGCCAGCCCACGCCCTATTACGCGGAGAATCACCATGTCATCTTGTATGTACACTTTGAAGTTCTCAGATTCCAAGGCACAAGATCCGACATAACGTCTCTCTATTGAATAACCCACAATGTCCTGACGTCTGCCCCGTACCAGAGCTGGCATCGGCGGCAAAGGTACGAAAAAAACTTGAAACAAGAAATATTTGCAGGAAAGAAAAACACAAAAAAGAGTTCAATGTCGTACATTCAGACTCCATGCGCTCACCCACCAAGGACAGAAACGCCCCTAAGAAAAAAAAAAAAGAGAAGCAAGAACGGGAAAGGGAAACAAAAAAGATGCCTCCCCGCTATGGGAAAGGCACCTTTTATTTTATGATGCTATGCTGTGATTACTCGGTAACCTGAACAGTAGCGCGACGGTCGAAGTCGATGGGCAGGTCAACACCCAGGATCTTAACACCACCGTTGTGAGCAGTCTTAATCTTGCTTTCAGAAACACCCATGTTGATGAGTTCACCCTTAACAGTCTCGGCACGCTCGATAGACAGTTTCTCGTTGATAGCGGGAGTACCCGTAGAGTTGTCAGCGTAACCAGTTACGAGGATGTTAGAGTTGTTGTCCTTAGCATACTTAGCCAGTGCGCGAACGTTTACGAGATCCTTCGGATTAGCAACGTTGGTCTTAGCAAGGTTGAAGAATACAGATACCGGAGTGGTGATGAATTCCTTTACAGACTCGCTAACAACTTCCTTCTCACGCGGCTGGTCGAGAAGAGCCTTCAGGCGAGCGTTCTCAGCCTCAGCATCGCGGAGCTTAGCGTTGAGAGCGTCGAGGGCAGCCTGATGAGCAGCCTTGATAGCGTCAACATCGGGAACCTTGTTCCAAGTAGCCTTGCCGAGGTTCAGAGTTACACCCAGTTCAGCATACATGTTGTTGTCGTGAGAATCCCAACCACGGTTACCAGCACCATAGGCACCACCATCGATATCACCCTCGAAACGGTTCCAACCAGCTTCAACGTGGATACCAACGTTCTTGTTGATGCGGAACAGAGCCTGTACACCGGCGCTGAGGTCCATAGCGTAGAGGTCATAGGTCATTGTACGGCCGAAACCAGCACCTACGAACGGAATCAGGTTGAACACGCGGTTCTCATTGTATCCGCAGATCATGTTGCTCAGGTTGAACATGGCATGACCATTCAAAACCCAATACTTGTTTACGTTACCGAAGTTGTCACCAGGATTGTTGTTGTTCAAGCTCTTACCCCAGATACCCTGAGCCTTCAAACGGAGACCCATGCCCGGAGTAAACCACTTACCGAGTGCTACGGCAGCACCGGGGTTGGTACGGAACTTCTTGAACGGGCTCTTGTCAAGATCGAGACCGTGTTCTGTTGCAGAATACCAAACATTCCAGTTTGCACCGGCCTCAACGAACCAGTTGCTCCAGAATGAATTGGTTGCTACGCTGTACTTAAGAGTAGGATCTTCCTGTGCGAAAGAAGCTACAGATACGCTGGCAAAAGCCAATACAATCAATAATTTTTTCATAATCTTTATTAATTAAACAATCAAAAAAATCTACTTAACTTACATAAGTTCTTTCACGAATTCGGTGCAAAGATACGAAAATAATTCTATCTGCGACGTTTTTTTCTAAAAAAATGTTGCTTTTCTGTGAAAAAAGCTATTCCATATCATTTTTTTGAGTATAAAATCACTAATCACCCAGCAGTTTTTCGAGTTCATCCTGTCTCAAAATGGCCAAGATGCTCTTCCCGTCAGGTGTGTAGTTGGCATTCTCGCAGGCAAAGACACCATTGACAAGATTCTCCATCTCGTCGTTGCTGAGTATCTGTCCATAGGGGATTGCGGCATTACGGGCAAGACTTAACGCCAGTGTCCTGTTGATTTCATCACTCAAACTGTTTCCTTTCTCCTTTGCATCGTCCACCATTTCCTTGACCAGTGCCACGACATTCAGCCCATCGAGTCCAGCCGGCACGGCATTGACGGCATAGTTTCCTCCTCCGAGACTGGTCAGTTCGAATCCGAGCTCCGCCATTTCAGGCAGGACGGCTTCCAGCAGGACGGCTTCGGCAGCCGTACATTCAACAATTTCAGGGAAGAGTATCTTCTGTGAACTGTTCCGGTGTTCCTTGCCGGCATTCAGATATTGCTCATAGAGGATGCGCACATGGGCCCGGTGCTGGTCAATGACCATCAGTCCAGACTTCACGGCAGTCATGATATACTTCCCTTTATATTGATAATGTGAAGGCGACTTGTCTACGAACGCCTCCCGACCCGCTTCCAACGTATGGCCGGCAAAGAGTTCCGGCTCTGCCGGTTCCTGTTCCGGAGCAGGCACCGTTGTGTTTTCCGGCGACAGAAGCCCGTCATAGAGTTTCTCCCAGGATTCCGCAGAAGGTTTCCGGGGAGCCGCCCCCGACTTGAAGGGATTGTAGTGCGGCGTATAGTCCATCTTAGGCAGGGTGGCATGGTTGTCCGGATTGAACACCGGAATGTCCGGACGGCCTTCCGTATCGAACTCTATGGAAGGCACCTCGGTGAATTTCCCAACAGCTTCCTTGACCGCTGCCTGCAGGATCTGCCAGATAGCCTGCTCGTTTTCAAACTTAATCTCCGTCTTGGTGGGATGGATATTCACGTCAATATCCTCAGCAGGCACATCAAAATAAATGAAATAAGGCACCTGCTCGCCTACGGGCACGAGCCGTTCAAAAGCGTTCTGCACCGCTTTGCTGAAGTACGGATGGCGCATATAGCGTCCGTTGACGAAGAAATACTGATGGGCACCCTTCTTCTTGGCCGACTCGGGTTTGCCCACATACCCGCAGATGCGGCAGAGCGTCGTGTCTACCTCCACAGGCAGAAGGTCCTGATTGATCTTCTTGCCGAAGATGTCGACAATGCGCTGTCGCAGGTTGCCCGTCCGAAGGTTGAACAGCTCCGTTCCGTTGCTGTGCAGCGTAAAGGCTATCTGCGGATAGACGAGGGCAATGCGCTCGAACGCCGTAAGGATATTGTTCAGCTCCGTGGTGTTCGACTTCAGGAACTTACGGCGGGCAGGAACATTGTAGAACAGGTTCTCCACCAGAAAGTTGCTGCCTTCGGCACAGCCACAGGGCTCCTGGCCAGCAAAGCGGCCGCCGGAAAGCGTCAGGTGAGTACCAACGGCTTCGCCGCGCAGACGTGTTTTCAGTTCAATCTGCGCCACAGCGGCAATAGAGGCCAGTGCTTCGCCGCGGAATCCCATCGTGTGCAAGGCAAAGAGGTCGTCGGCCTTGCGTATTTTCGACGTGGCATGGCGTTCAAAGGACAGTCGTGCGTCGGTTTCCGACATGCCCTTTCCGTCGTCGATGACCTGAATGGACGTACGTCCAGCATCGACCACCAACACATGAATGGTCCGTGCATCGGCATCCACGGCGTTCTCCACCAGCTCCTTGATGACGGAGGCGGGGCGCTGGATAACCTCGCCTGCGGCTATCTGGTTGGCCACCGAATCGGGTAGTAATTGTATAATGTCACTCATATCGTCTTTCCTTCGTTCTTTTCTAATCTTCCGTGTATGTTTTGTTCGCAGCATTTCTGCCAATTGGGAATTGCGCATTCCCCTTCGCCCATCCTCCTCTCTTTCCGGAATCGCCTGAAATTCCAGCCTCTCTGAGACCATTCAGAGTCCCTCCGCTAACTCACTGAGCCTCAATACTTTAGAAAAACGGTTTCACTCGCGAGAATTTTTAATTTATTAATTGAGAATTTTTAATTTATTTTTTCTCAGAAAATAAATTAAAAATTGTCGCGACTGAGGCTCACTTGAAAAACGCCTGAGGCTCATTTGAAGAATGACGGGGGCTCACCTGCCCCTCGAAGGCGGCCTTTCTGAGATCAAGATTGGGGGCTCCCAGGCTCTCTGCCGTCCTCCTTGCCCATCATTCCGAGGCTGCTCTTGTGGGTGGACGGGCTGTGACGACCTGCCGGGGTGGCAACATCACGGCACGACGTTGCAGCACCGGTTTGTCCTCCTTCCCCACCCTACGCAACAAGTCGTCCTTGTCGAGCGGGCGGATGTAGTCGTACCAGGCAAAGTTGGGCAGCCGGTCCTTGCCCGGCGGTATCTGCGTCATCGGATATAATGTGCCTTCCGGCTTCGACACCCATATCTTCTCGAGTTTGCGTTCGGGCGAGAGGTACATGCGCAGCGTGTCGGTCTCCATGTAGTTGAGCCCGATGAACGAGCTGTCGCGTTCCTCCTCGGGAAAGAATACGGACTGCACGTTGCCGACAGCTTCGTTGCGGCGCAGCTTGCCATCCTCGAAGAAGGCACGCATCTCCTTTGCCGCCACTTGATTGTAGTGCTGGCGGTCGCGCGTCAGTTCCACCGACAAGGCGTTGCCGAAGACATAAGCCTCCCTGACCGTAGAATCGTTCATGTAGGCTTTGATGGAGTCGCCGAGCAACTGCCGCTCGTCGCTCCACACGATGGGGTCGCGGTGCATGGTCATGCACGAGTCTTGCGAATTGAAAACCAACAGTCCGCAGACGGCCTGAAGGTCTTTCCTATACGCGCGTACATTATTATAACAATATACCTTGCGGTAAACAGAATCGGTATTGAGATAGTAGGCGTGCATGCGGATGGTGTCCGAACGGGCATAGAGCGTGTCCTTCTCCGAGAACTCCTTCATCAGCGGCTCCCCGTAGGCCACGGCCACGGAGTCGGTATAGTGCACCCATCCGGCCGTGAGCGAATGCTTGTTCTTGTTGTCGACATAGACGACGTTTCCTTCGCCCTCGCCCACATTGGTCTTTTCATTGAAACGCAGGTAATCGCCCGTCACCACGCGGTTGTTTATCTTGTCGACAACCTTCACGTTGCCGTGTCCCTCGCTCTCGCCCGACTTGCTGCTGTAGACCAAGTTGTCGCCTTCCACGTCGCGTTCCTTTGAAACGATGGTGGAACGCCCGGTCAGTTCCATCCTGTCTTCCTTGCTGTAGTAGTAGCCGTCCGACGTATTTACCACTTCGCCGTTCTTGCCCCGAATCACCGACGGACCGGTGATGTGGGCCTCCTCGGTTTCCGTGTTATAGTATAGGTTGTCGGTCTCGATGGTATATTTCGGACTCTTCATCACCACATCCTCGTAGAAATTGGCCTCATGGCGGTCCACATAGTATTCGCCACGTTTCGACACCACTGAGTTCTGGCCGCTGACGAGCCGTCCGCCCGAACCGCCGAAATAGTGGGCATACTCTGTTCCGCTGTTATAGTCAAGACTGTCGCAAGTAAGCGAACGTCCGGGCTGGGTGAAGACGACGTTCTGACGTGCCTGCACCAGTTCCATGCGCCCGTCATAGCGTGCCCGGTTGCAGGTGAGCGTAATGCCTCCGCTCTTCTTCATACGAACATGCCCGAAGGCCCGGAACGTGTTCTGGTCCTGATTGAAGTAGGCACTGTCGCACGTCAGCTGCGTATCCTGATAGCGGAACTTCACGTTTCCTTTCACAATCTGTACGCCAGGCATGGCAAACTGGTCAAAACGCAGTTCGTCGGCATGGTCCAGATAGACCTTCTCGTCGCCCTTCTTTTTCCGCTGCTGAGCCGCAACGGGCAGCATCAGGGACAACGCAAACAGGCATAGAACCACCCTGATGATGATTCCATGCCTGTTTGTCTGCCGAAGTATGATTCTGTCAAATGTCATTTAATCCATCCTTCGTATTCAAAATCACAGGTCGCATACCGCGGATTCATACGCACATAGGTGTCTTTGATCTTTCGTACCACCCAGTTATGGATGATTTCAGCACGCCGGTGATTGGTCACCACGTCCTTCATCACTTGGAAATCCTCGGTAATCGACGCACGATGGGCATCCGTCCGGTTCTTCAGCTTCACGATGGCACACACCGTCTTTCCCCGACTATTGACCATCTGGAAAGGCGACGACATCTCTCCGACCTGCAAACCTTCCACTTGATGAGCTACTTCCGTGGGCAGATCCTGCATGCGGAAGCGTGAAGTACGCTCGCTCTCCGTCGAGTTGACCATCAGACCATTGTTGCTCCGCGTGTCTTTGTCGTCGGAAAGATAGGTCACAGCTTCCTCGAAGGTGAACTTTCCATCCTTGATGTCGTTCGAAATCGAGTCCAGACGATGCTTCGCCTGCTCGACAGCCTCGCTGGAAACACGTGGTTTCATCAGGATGTGACGGCAGTTGATACGGTCGCCACGCTTGTCTATGAGCTGGATGATGTGATAGCCGAACTCCGTCTCCACGATCTTGGAAATCTTACTGGGATCGGTCAGGTTGAAAGCCACCGTCGCAAAAGCCGGATCCAACATGCCGCGACCCATATAGCCCAGCTCGCCGCCTTGCCGGGCTGAGCCCGGATCTTCCGAATAGAGGCGCGCCAGCGTAGCAAACGATGTTTCACCGTTGGTCACGCGTTCGGTATAGGACCGCAATTCATCCTTCACTCGGTTGAGTTCTTCCTGTGCTATCTTCGGTGTCATGGTCAGAATCTCCACCTCTACGGTTGTCGGCACCATCGGAATGCTGTCTGCCGGCAGGTCCTTGAAGTAAGCACGCACCTCAGCGGGAGAAATGTTGATGTCCTCAACCAGCTTTGCCTGCATGCGCTGCACCAACAGCTGGTTCTTGTAGTCATCGTGCATCTCCTGCCGGATTTGCGAAATGCTCTTCTTCTGGAAATCTTCCAGCCGTTCCTTGGAACCGATTTGCGGAAGCTGAATCCAATAGTTGATGCGCTGCTCTACACCTTGCGCAATCTCAGATTCCGACACTTCAATACTGTCCAGTGCTGCCTGATGAAGGAACAGCTTCTGTACGGCAATCTGCTCGGGGATACGGCAGTCTGCATCATCGCCCCATGACATGCCTTCTGCCTCGCCCTGGATGCGCATCACTTCTATTTCCGACTTCAGGATGGGCTCATCGCCCACTACCCATACGACTTCATCGACCACCGTTCCACGGCTTTCACCAGCAGAATCGGCCTCGGCAGCCAGCAAGGGGGCACCCTGGATGGCACCGGCATAGCCCATGAGACGGCTGGCAACGACGAAGGTCGTTGCCAGCAATGCCATGCCGATTATTATTGTGCGCTTTTTCATATAAATAAACCTTCACTTAGTGATTATTCACCGTGGACAGAACATCTTTGTTCACAACCACCGGGTACTTCTTGCGGAGGTCTGCCACCCACTCTTTCTCCAAGGCATCCTGATAGTCTGCAGTCACAAGTCCCTTCACATCGGTATAGTCCTTCGGTGCCTTGAGCTTCTGACCGAAGACGGCATCAATAGGATAGTCCTTGTATTCCTTTACTTTGGCATCCTTCTTTCCGAACACTTCACGGTCAATCAATCCGTTGTCGCCCTCCTTGAACACGCCCTTCTCCACACGGATGCGAATGATGGAGTCGTTGTTGAAGGTCTTGCGCAGCTTGTCTGCCCAATCGTCGAACTTCAATCCTTTCACGCAATCGCGGACAGCCTTGACATCTCCTTGCTCTTTCACATGATAGGCGATACCCTTATAACGGGGCGTTTCCCACTTATAGTCCTTTTTGTGCTTCTTGAAATAAGCAGCCAGACCGGCTTCATCCTTTGCGGCCTTGTCCCATACGGTGCGGTTGCTGATTTCAAACAACAGCAGACCGTCATGGTATTCGCGTACCAGATTCTTCAGATCGGAGTCAGCAGCCTGCATCTCCTCAGCCCGTTGGTCCAGAATCTGTGCCTGAGTCAGCGTGCTGTCGTTGGCGATCAGGTCCTCAATCTTCTTGTTGACGATGCGTTCGCGAACGCCCCTGCTCTCCAGGAAACGTGTGATGTTCACCTTCAGCGAGTCATACGGAGGAACCTGTGAGCGTTCTTCCATCTTAATGATATGCCATCCGAAGGGCGACTGGAACGGCTTGCTCATCTGACCGTCCTGCAACGAGTAGGCCATGTCTTCAAATTCTTTCACCGTCTGGTTCGGTCCCAGCTTGGGCAACTTACCGCCGTTGCGTGCCGAACCTGGATCCTGAGATACTTTCTTGGCCAATTCGGCGAAGTCGGCACCGTTCTGCAGTGCCGTGTAGACAGAGTCGATGCGTACCTTGGCGGCATCCTGTGCTGCCTGATCCGCTTTCTGATCCACGCGCAGCAGAATATGCGAAGCCGTAAACAGCCCGCGCGGTCCAATCTGCTCTACCATCCGGTCGTAGTAGTCCAAAGCTTCACGCTCCATATCGGCATCCGTGACGAACGACGGACGTATCTGCTGGTCGCGATAGCTGCGGAATTCCTTCTTGAACGACGACAAGGTGTCAAGCTGTGCATCCAGAGCGGCCTGCACCTTCAGTTTATAGTTGATGAAGAGATCCACATACTCATCGACAGTCTTCTTGTCTATCACGCCCTCGGCGTTGTTCTTGTTATAAGAATACTCAAATTCTGAACGGCTGACAGGCTGTCCGTTGATGGTCATAATCGTAGGATCATCCTGTGCCTGAGCCGCACCTGCACACAACAGCATAGCGGCTAACAACAGTCTTACTTTCATATTTTTTGTTTTCTTTCTTATTCCGGTCTTGAATAGTTCGGAGCTTCACTGGTGATCGTAATGTCGTGGGGATGGCTCTCCATGACACCGGCATTGGTGATACGCACAAACTGAGCACCATGCAGTGCGTCTATCGTACCGGCACCGCAATAGCCCATGCCTGAACGCAGGCCACCGATGAGCTGATAGATGACTTCCTGCACCGTTCCCTTGTAAGGTACGCGGCCGGCAATGCCCTCCGGCACCAGTTTCTTCACATCCTTCGTATCGGCCTGGAAGTAGCGATCCTTCGAACCGTGCTCCATGGCTTCCAGAGAACCCATTCCGCGATAGCTCTTGAACTTGCGGCCGTTGAAGATGATGGTATCGCCCGGGCTCTCTTCCGTACCAGCCACCAGCGAACCAATCATCACACACGAGCCACCGGCAGCGATGGCTTTCACGATGTCGCCCGAATAACGCAGTCCGCCATCGGCAATCAAGGGAACGCCAGTGCCTTCCAGAGCCTTGAACACGTCATAGACGGCACTCAGCTGCGGAACGCCCACTCCGGCAACGACGCGTGTGGTACAGATACTTCCAGGTCCGATGCCCACCTTGATGGCATCCGCGCCATTCTCGACGAGCAGCTTAGCCGCAGCACCTGTGGCCACATTGCCCACAACAACATCAATCTGCGGGAAGGCAGCTTTCACTTCGCGGAGCTTTTCAATGACACCTTTCGAATGGCCATGGGCCGTATCAATGACGATGGCATCGGCACCAGCCTCCACCAAAGCCTTGGCGCGCTCCAAAGTGTCGGCTGTCACGCCCACACCAGCTGCAACGCGCAGACGGCCTTTCTCGTCCTTGCAGGCCATGGGTTTGTCCTTGGCCTTGGTTATGTCTTTATAGGTGATGAGACCTACCAGATGATTGTCCTTGTCTACCACTGGCAGCTTCTCGATCTTGTTCTCCTGCAAGATCTGGGCGGCAGCGGTGAGGTCGGTCTGCTGATGAGTTGTCACGAGATTCTCGCTGGTCATCACGTCATCGATCTTCCGATCGAGCCGACGCTCAAAGCGGAGGTCCCTGTTCGTAACGATACCAACCAGCAGATTGTTGTCGTCCACGACGGGAATGCCGCCGATATGATAGTCGCGCATCATGGACAGCGCATCCTCTACCGTACTGCCCAAGCGGATGGTTACCGGATCGTAGATCATTCCGTTCTCTGCTCGCTTCACGATGGCCACCTCACGCGCCTGCGCTTCAATGGGCATATTCTTGTGAATGACTCCGATGCCACCTTCACGGGCTATGGCTATGGCCATGGCCGATTCCGTAACGGTGTCCATCGCCGCCGTTACGAACGGGACGTTCAGGTCAATGTTACGCGAGAACTTGGTTTTCAACTCTACCGTTTTCGGCAGCACCTCAGAATAAGCGGGTACAAGCAGGACGTCGTCAAAAGTCAGACCGTCCATCACAATTTTATCTGCAACAAATGAAGACATATATTTTGAAATTTATTGCGTGCAAAATTAGCAATAAAAATCCACATACGAACCCCTTTTTGCGTTTTTCTCACCTTATTAATACGATTTAACGCACTGCGAATTCAACAAGCAAGTGCAAATTTACAACAAGTAATTGAAAAACTCCTCAAT
>CAMHEA010000069.1 GCA_946184025.1 uncultured Prevotella sp. | reverse complement strand
CTTATGTGTATAAAGCATCTATTATTGAGAAGCCTGATAGATATGCTGAAATGGCAATATTGCTGAAAAGGGCAGAGGATTTAACAAAGTCTTTTGGTAAAGACGCCAATCTGGATCTTCTTCTTCGTATCTATTCAAATCTTGCTTATGTGAATAGCTCTTCCAAAAATTTTCTGTTTGCAAAGGAATATTGTAGCAAAGCTCTAGAGCTTGCAAGGAAATTAAAGAGCAAACGGTGGATTGGATATTCAAATCTTGAGCTTTCGTATATTTATTCCGGTTTAGGTGATAGTGCATCGATTTGTCTTAGAAATGTTGAATCTTGTATTGATGAAATCTCTAAAGGTGAACAGTCTGTCTATTTTCAACAGATGGCTTTGGAGTATTCTAAAACAGAAAAGTACGATAGTGCTATTTTATTTCTAAAAAGAGCATTGGATATATATCCCACAGCTGATATTTATGGTACTTTGGCAGGTGTATATATGAAGAATAACAGTTTGAATGAGGCTAATCTCATGTGGGAAAAGGCTTTCCGGTCATCTCAAAAAGAGTTGCAAGTTTCATACATGAAGCCCTATGCTGAGTGGTTATATAAAATTGGTGATAGAGATAGTGCATGGAATGTGGCAATGAAGATCCCTGTTTTGAAGGATAGCCTGATGCATGTTTATAAAGCAGAAACTGTCTTGGCAGAGCAAAACCGGTATGACAGGCATAAAGCTAATATGGTTTATTTGCAAAGGCAGCGTATGTTATTTTCAGTTTTAGTGATTGTTATTATTCTGTTACTGTTGGTTGCGGTAATTGCTTATGCTTTTTCTTTGAGACATAAGAAGATTGTTGCAGACGGTCTGCGCCGGAGAGCAGAACTAAAAACGACGATCTCTGATTATGAGAGGCTGGTAAAAAGGCTTCGCTATGAAGGGAAGTCGCATACAAAGGAGATGAAGACCATGCAGAGAAAATTGGATACGCTTCGTACTGAGCAAAACAAAATTCTCTATCTCGGTAAAACGAATTACGATTGGATAGAGTCAGGTGGAACAACCGGTAAATGGAGAATTAACGATTTCCGAGCTTATTTGGAATACTACAGGACGATGGATTTGCCGTTCTTACTACACTTGGAAGTAGAGTATGATTCTCTTTCGCCCACTCAGATGTTCCATTTGGTTTTAGAGCATATGGGAAAATCAAAAGATGAGATAATGCGCATTATGAATTTTAATGCAAACTCTTTTCGTGTTGCTCGTTCAAGAATCCTGCATAAGCGGGTAGTTGAACACTTTTAGGACTTTATCTCTCTACCATATGATAGGCTGTTTCTTGGGGAATGTGTTTGAATGGTGGATTCGTTCAACTTGGAAGGTGATGAACAAGTCATGAATTGAAGAATGGTCTTTATTCCCATTCGGGTTGAAGAACGACCAATCCCCTATTGCCAAATGGTATACAACAGGGGATTGGTATGGTTGATGATAGGAGCTTGTTCCTTATCGCCAGTATTATTCTAAGCTGATTCTATTCGATGCCGAGAGCAGCCTTGGCGTTCTTGTCGTTCGGATCGAGCTGGATGAGCTTCTCGTAGTAGGGTTTGGCTGCATCGAGGTTGTTCTTTTCGCCCCAGTAGTAGTAGCCGAGCTTCTTGAGTGCCTGCATGAGGTAGCCCTTCTGGTTTTCGTTGAGGTCGCTCTTGTTGCCCAGTTCGTCTACGATCTTCTGGTTGTAGGCTGCACCGAGGTCTTCCTTGCCTGCTTTGTCAGCGATGCCTGCGGCGATGCCGTTGGTCCATGTGGCATAGTCGGGGAACTTCTGTACCATCTGGTCGTAGATGGAGAGAGCCTTGGCGTAGTTGTTGGCCGCGTCGCCCTTTTCTGCTTTGTTGACGAAGATCTGTGCAAAGTTGGCGTAGTCGATGATGTTGGCGTTCTTGTTCTTAGCCAGATATTTCTCGCTGTACTCCAGTGCTTTGTCTTCCTGTCCCATCTTGGTGTAGGTTTCGGAAATCTTTGCCAGCGGCTCGGTGGCTTCGACATTTACTTCAAGGGCCTTGTTGAACTTCTCGAGAGCCTCGGTGAACTTGTTCTGTCCCATCAGAGCCTTGCCGTAGTAGGTGTAGTCGGTGGCGTTCTTGTCGCCTTCGAGTCCCAGATAGCGCAGGGCGATTTTCTCTGCTTCAGCGAAACTCTCGGTTTCAACGGCTGACCAGAGGCCGAGCTGTGCGAAGGTGGCGTTCTTGGAGAACTTGTTGCCGCCGAAGTTGGCAATCTTCAGAGCTTCGGCATACTTGTTGAGCTGTACGGCTGATACGAGGTATTCAACGAGTTTGCCTTCGTCGAGTTGGTTGATGTTGCACTTGGCATAGTTCTCGAAAGCCTTGTCGAACTTGTTTCCGCTGAAGAACGAGTGGCCGGCTTCTGCATCAATGGGGAAGTTGGGGATTTCCTGCCGCAGCTTGGCGTAGGTTTCTTCTACCAGCTTCGGGTTGATCTTGCGATAGACGGATGCGTAGCGCATGTAGCCGGTGGGGTTCTTGGGATCAAGGCTCATGGCTGTGGCGTAGTTGCTGGCAGCACCGCCGCCGTTTCCGTTCTCATCCTTGACGGCTTCGATGTCACCTTTGAGGATGTAGGCTTCGGCTTGTGCCTTCAGGTCTTTCTTGCTGCGGGCAAGAACGAGCTCTGCCATCTCATCGGCCTTGGTGAAGTTCTTTACGGTCAGATAGGCACTGCCCAATGCGAGGACGGCATCCGGATCCTTCTTGTAGACCTTGAGGAAGTCTTTTGCCATTTTTTCGGCAGCGGCGGGATTGTCCTTCATGGCCTGTGCAACGGGTGCGAGTGCCTTGCTGAATTCAATTTCTTGTGCCATTGCAGGAACCGAGATACCCATCAGGATTCCCACTACTAAGTATTTCATTGCTTTCATAATCATAATCGTATTAAAATGATTCGTAATGTCGTTGATGTTGTCTTCTGTTGTTATTGACGATGGGGCGGCAGCAGGGTTTAATGACTGCCGTTTTTTATTGTCGTTTTGTCGTTACGGTCTTGATGGTGATGTCGCCACGATAGGGGAGCAGGCCTGACTTGAAGATGATGAGCTGGCCTGTCGGGCCTGCAATGTAGTTGGCAAAGCTCCAAGGCAGCTTCTTCTGCGGGTCTACGACGATGGCGTAGAGGGTGCGTACGAACGGGTAACGTCCGTCGAGCAGGTAGCCTTGATAGGGTTTCCAACTGTTGGCAGGTGTGGCTTGATCCTTGATGGATACCGCCATGACATGGATGTTCTTCTTGAAAGTGGTGTTGGTGGAGTCCCGTTTGTCGTTGAGCCAGTTGGAGCCGATAACACCAATGGCGTTGGGTGTTTTGTCGACGTAGTCTACGACATCCTTGCTGGTCTTGGCCGCAACGATGTTGTCGCTGTTGATGGGCTTTCCTCCAAGGATGGAATCGACGACGTAGTGGAGGGTGGCCGACTGTTTGTTGTCGAAAACGACTTCGATGGCTCCACGTTTGGAACCGGGTACGATGTCGCTCCAGTCTCGGGCTTCTCCGCTGAGTACGCGCTTGACATCTGTCACGGTGATGCAGGTGTCTGCATTCTCCCTGTTGACGATGAGTGCCAGGCCGTCGTAGCCGATGGGAAAGACTTGCGGAATCTGTCGCTTGGTCTTGAAATAGGCTTCTTCGCTCGGAAGAAGGCCGCGTGAGGTGATGAGAAGGCAGGTCTTCATGTCTTTCAGCAGCTGAAGGCCTTCGGTCTCGTTGGTATAAAGGGGCTCAAGGTGAGCCTTGGGGTACTTGAACTCGAATTGTGAGCGTACCTCTTCTATAATAGGACTAAAACTTTCGTCAGAGACGAACTGAATCGTCCCTGACGTCGGTGTATCTGTTCTACCGTTAACCGGCTTCTTCTCGCCAGAGCAAGAAGAGAAACCGGCTAACAGTATCCATCCTACAAGACTGTAGAATATCGTTCTTTTCATCAAATTATTGCAGTTTGAAGGTTACAGGAAGAGTGAACTTCACACGAGCCGGCTGACCGTTGTTCATACCCGGATTCCATTTGGGCATGCGCTTGACAACGTTTACAGCTTCGCGGTCGAGAGCCGGGTCTACGCTGCGTACAACCTGTACGTTGGAGATGCTACCATCTTTCTCAACGACGAAGCTAACGATGACACGTCCCTGAATACCGTTCTCAGCTGCTACGGCCGGATAAGTAAGGTTCTGGCTCAACCACTGGTTCACGTTACCCTTGAACGAAGGCATCTGCTCGGCAATGTCGAATACTTTGTTCTCGACAACCTGCTTTACTTCTTCCTTCTTTTCAACGGGTGGTGGCGGAACGTTGACGGCGATGTCGTTACGGACAGCTTCCACAGTACGGTCCTTAGAACCTTCCTGGTCAACGTTGGCAACGGCTACGTCCTTCTTCAACTGGTCCATCTGCTTCACCTGATTCTCCTCTTTCACCAGTTCGTCTTTCTTGATGACCGGTGCGGTAAATTTCTGAGATTCGCGTACCTCAGGAATTTCCTTCTTAGGCTCAATCTTCGGTTGAATCTTCTTTTCTTCCTTCTTCTGCTCTTTCTTAGCCAACTCCTGCAGACGGGAGAGCTCCATTGCTTCCATGTAGGCTTGCTTTTCAGCAGCTACTTTGTCAGCATGCACTTTGTATGCAAGGAAACCGCCCACGAGACCTGCAGCAATGACCAGAATGATAATAGACTTGATGTTTCGGCTGGAAGTACCTTTGCGAAGCTGATAAGCTCCGTAGGCCTTGTTCTTGTTAGCGAAAACCATTTCTACCCATTTCGGGTCAATCAAATCAATTTTTGCCATTGTTCTCTTGTTTTACTTGTTAAAATCATCGACTATTCAACGACGTTTCTTAATGACAGGAGTTTCTTGTCATCATCGGAAATCTTGTCGATGACATAAGTACCAATACTCAAGATCTGCATTTCGTCGAGAGCGTCAACCAAGTTCTTGTAAGAAGCATTGTCTGTAGCCTTGATGACGATAGTCAGCGTAGGTATTTTCTCGTTTCCGAGCTCACCACTCTTAATCTTGCTCAGTTCCTTCTGGAATGTACTGTCTGGGTACATCAGCGGGTTCTTTGCTTTCTTCTGGTTGAGTTCTTTCACGGCCAGTTCAATGCGCTTGACGGGCTTGGTTCCATTTTCTGTAGCGTGTTCCCTCAATACGGTACGGATGCCCTTTTCGCCCCAGGTCGTTTCCTTGAGCCATGTGGGATCGCTGTAGTTGGGAATACCCTCACCATAATAGAGCTTGTTGTTGGCAGCCACATACAGTGTCACAGCCTCAGAAGCCTTGGCTTCGTTCTTCTGCTCTTCTGTCGTGTTGTCGTCATTACTCGGCATGGTCAGCTCCATCGTCTGAGGCTTGCTCAGCGTGGTACAAAGCATGAAGAACGTAATGAGAAGCATAAGCATATCCACCATCGGCGTAAAGTCGACGCGGACATTTATCTTTTTCTGTTTGCTTTCTTTCTTAGCCATTATTGGTCCTCCGATGTTTTGAGATTCGTAATCATGTAGTAATGACTTTCATCCATATCCTGGAGCTCGTTCATCACCTTCTTGACGGTCTTGTAGGGCGTGTTGGCGTCGGCCTTGAGGGCAATCTTGATTTCCTCGTTGGCTGTACGAGCCGCATCCACCCACTGCTGGAACTCTGACATTCCGCCGTCGATGCTGTCGAGGGGTACACCCTTGGTGGGCAACACCTTTGAACGGTTCTGGCTGCTCATCGAGAGATAGCCTGCGAGTTCCTTCATCGGAACACCGAACGTAGACTCCAGTCGGAAGGTTTTGATTTGATTTCCATTCAAACTGATACCGAATCTGCCGGCCATGTCATCCAAGGCAGCACCGAGCTGATCCGTGTTGTCAATGCTCAAAAATACCTGACCTTCACCTGTCGGTTTCCCTGTCTTGTCCTTTTCAGGACTTACCAGGACGGTCAGTACGCCGTTCTCGGGCACCTTAATCTCGGAGACGGATCCTGGCGTGTTGACCTTCACCGGCTCGTTCTTTACGAACGTAGAGGTGAGCATGAAGAAGGTCAGAAGCAGGGTCATCACGTCCGACATTGGTGTCATGTCGATCCAGACGTCACTCTTCTTAACTTTTACTTTACCCATAGTGATAAATTGATTAAAGGGTTAGCAAAAATTAAGCCTCTTCTCCGTGGTTTGCTTCGTATGTCTGAGCGATTGAGTAACCAACTTCGTCGAGTGCGAATGTCAACTTGTCAACCTTGTTCGTGTAGTAGTTGTATGCTACAACGGCGCACCAAGATGTACCGATACCGAACGCGGTGTTGATAAGAGCCTCAGAAATACCGGCAGACAGTGCAGCAGAGTCAGCACCACCACCTGCAGAAAGTGCGGAGAATGAACGGATCATACCGACAACGGTACCGAGAAGACCGGTCAGTGTACCGAGAGTTACGATGGTAGCGATCATCGGGAGGTTCATGGTCAGCGTCGGCATTTCGAGCTGTGAAGCCTCTTCGTGAGCCTGCTGGATCTTAGCCACCTTCTGTGCCTTCTTGATGCCGGCAGTTGCTTCCATCTCCTTGTAAGCGTTCAGGGAAGCAGAAACTACGTTTGCTACAGAACCCTTCTGGTTGTCGCAGAGCTGCTGAGCCTTAGCGAAGTCGTTCTTGTTCAGAGCGTCCTTGATGTTAGCTACGAACTTAGGAAGCGCACCCTTTCCAAAAGCGGTCTTCAGAGCCAGCCAACGCTCGATAGAAAGAGCGAGTACGGTGAGCAGCAGTGTGTGGATCACAGGTACGATAACACCACCCTTGAAGATGGTACCCCATACGTTGATAGGTGTTTCCTTGGAAGCATCGGCGAAGTTAGCTTCGCGTCCCATCCAGAAGTTGAACAAAAGTACTGCGATGATTGCGCAAACGACGATAATCCAGAATGCGCCTCTTACTCCCTGGAAGCCCTCAGACTTTTTCTTCGGGGCTACTGCTTTTTGTTGTGTAGTTGCCATAAAATTTAAAATTAATTTTTAGTTATTGAAAAATTTAAGATGTTAATAATTATCTGACTTAAAGTTACTTCCCAGATAGCAGGGACGACAGAGTCTGTCTGCCAGTCTGCAATATCTCCGCAAAGATAGCAATTAACGAGGAATTAAACCTGCAATTAAGAAGTTTTAACAAACATTTTTTAGGTCTGTTCCCTTCCTTCCTGCTTGCGGATGTCGGTGAAGTCTTATTTCAGCTTGGCCAGTACGTTCTTGATGCGGCTCATGGCCTCTCTGATGTTGTCGTCGCTGGTGGCGTAGCTCATGCGGAAGCACTCCGGATCGCCGAAGGCATCGCCGCCCACGGTGGCTACATGGCCCACTTCGAGCAGGTACATGGCCAGGTCGGTGGAGTTGTTGATGGTTCTTTCTCCGTCGCTCTTTCCGTAGAAGCTGCTGCATTTGGGAAACAGGTAGAATGCTCCCTGTGGTGTGTTGACCTCCAGACCGGGGATGTCCTTGGCGAGTTCCACGATGAGGTTGCGCCGACGCTCGAAGGCCTGACGCATGTCTTCCACGCACTGTTGCTCCATGACGTAAGCTGCTTCTGCCGTTTTCTGGCTGACGGAGCAGGGACCGCTGGTGTATTGGCCTTGCAGCTTGTTGCATCCTTTCACGATCCATTCCGGTCCGGCCATATAGCCGATACGCCAGCCTGTCATGGCATAGGCTTTGGACACGCCGTTGATGATGATGGCACGTTCTTTCATGTCGGGGAACTGGGCGATGCTTTCGTGCTTGCCCACATAGTTGATGTGTTCGTAGATTTCATCTGCGAGCACGAAGAGGTCGTCGTGACGTTTGATGACTGCAGCCAGTCCCTCCAACTCGTCCTTGGAGTAGACGCTACCTGTCGGGTTGCTGGGCGAACAGAGGATCAGCATGCGTGTCTTGGGGGTGATGGCGGCTTCGAGCTGTTCGGGTGTCATTTTGAAGTCTTGGTCGAATCCGGCATTGACATATACAGGTTCACCGCCAGCCAGTTTCACCATCTGCGGATAGCTGACCCAGTAGGGAGTCGGGATGATGACTTCGTCGCCGGGATTGACCAGTGCCATGACGGCGTTGCATACGCTTTGCTTGGCTCCGTTGCTGACGAGGATCTCGCCAACGGAATATTCCAGTCCGTTTTCCCGTTTCAGCTTGGCTGCAATCGCTTCGCGCAGGTCGGCATAGCCGGGCACGGGCGAGTAGCGCGACCAGTTCTCGTCCACGGCTTTCTTGGCTGCTTCCTTGATGTGGTCGGGCGTGTTGAAGTCAGGTTCGCCCACGCTCATGTTGATAACATCGATGCCTTGAGCCTTCATTTCGCTGCTTTTCTGCGACATCGCCAGTGTTGCTGACGGTGCCAGACGGTTCAAACGGTTGGATAGTTGTGCCATATTGTAATCTTTTGCTGTTGATTTGTTGTGCAAAAGTAATCAAAATATTTATCTCAGCGAAGAAAAAACGACTTTATTTTTGTGGAAAGCACTAAAAACTGACAAATTGTTTGTCTTGCCGCGTCCTGTACCGAGGGGTGCCTGATTTCTTCTGCGTGTGTGCTTGAGGTGCATGGTGAGTCCCGACACGGCTCCGTTGTTGGCGTAGGGGGGCCGTCTGTGCCCTTTCGCCGGGGGGCGGTTGTTGCGTAACAGAGCCTTTATTGCTTTCTTGTTGAGGCTATATTGCAAGGCAATTCAGGCTGTATTGCTCGCTGATATAGGCTGTATTGCCGTAAGGGTAGCGTGACTTCGGCGGAAAGGATGTTTTTCTTCATTCCTGGTGGGGGTGGGGGGAAAGAACAAGAACCGCGAAGGCTTCAGAGGAAGTTTCCGCGGTTCTTAAACGGTCTGGCTGCCTTCCGTTTCCGGGAGTCATTCTCCTGCCTGTTTCCTATTTCAGATGCAGGGTGTGTCCCATGCGTTCTTGCTTGGTCTTCAGGTATTTGTAGTCATAGGGATTGGGCGTAATCTCGATGGGCACGTTCTCTACGATTTCCAGTCCGTAGGCTTCCAGTCCGACGCGCTTGGTCGGATTGTTGGTCATCAGACGCATCTTGTGCACGCCCAGGTGGCGCAGCATCTGAGCCCCGCAGCCGTAATCGCGCTCGTCGGGCTTGAATCCCAGGTGGATATTGGCTTCTACGGTGTCCATGCCTTCCTCCTGTAGCTTGTAGGCGGCAATCTTGTTCATCAGTCCGATGCCTCGTCCTTCCTGCTGCATGTAGATGAGCACGCCTTTGCCTTCCTTCTCAATCATCTCCATGGCCTTGTGCAGCTGTTCGCCGCAGTCGCAACGATGGCTGCCGAGGATGTCGCCCGTTGCGCAGGAGGAATGTACGCGGACAAGGATGGACTCGTCTTCCTTCCATTCGCCTTTGATGAGTGCCATGTGTTCCAAGCCATTGCTCTTCTGGCGGAAGGGAATGAGCCGGAAGTGTCCGTACTTTGTCGGCATGTCGGCTTCGTTGCCCACCTCGATGAGCGACTCCGTCTTCAGCCTGTAGGCTATCATGTCTTTGATGGTGATGATTTTCATGTCCCATTCCTTGGCCATCTGTTGCAGTTCCGGCATACGGGCCATGCTCCCGTCTTCATTCATGATTTCCATGAGGGCTCCGGCAGGATAGAGACCGGCCATGCGACAGAGGTCTACGGCTGCTTCGGTGTGGCCGGAGCGTCGCAGTACGCCGTTTTCCTGAGCGTAGAGCGGGTTGATGTGTCCGGGGCGTCCGAAGGTCTGCGGAGTGGAGGCTGGGTCGGCGAGTGCCTGTATGGTGGCCGCGCGGTCGTGTGCCGACACGCCGGTGGAGCATCCTTCCAGCTTGTCGACGGTCACGGTGAACGGTGTGCCGAGCATGGATGTGTTGTCGTTGACCTGATGGGGCAGGTCCAGCTCCTTGCATCGGCTCAGGGTGATGGGTGCGCAGAGCACGCCGCGGGCATTCTTGAGCATGAAGTTCACCTTTTCCGGCGTGATTTTCTCCGCCGCGATGATCAGGTCGCCTTCGTTCTCACGGTCTTCGTCGTCAACCACGATGACGAACTTGCCCTCCTTGAAGTCTTTCACAGCTTCTTCAACGCTGCTGAGCTTAAAGTCTCCCATGTATAGAATCCTTTCTTTTTGATGATAGTTGTTTACACCTTATTATATATATGTGTCAGCTGTCCTTTGCGGCATCATGCCGTGGCAGCCAGTTTTTTCTTTTCAATCCGGTCAATGATGGTCTGGTTGGTCTGCCTGATGGCTTTCAAGTCGCGGTAGAGGCGCAGTCTGAACCGCCACATGCGCAAGTAGAAGAACAGTCCGGCAGGAATGATGACGGCTGCGATGATGTTCATCCAGCGGCGTTCAAAGGGACGCGTGTGGGCTTTGACCGCCAATATCGGGTATTTGTTCAGTGCTGTCAGCACCACGCGGTCTCGGGTGTTGCCCAGGTCTTCGATGACCGCCTCCAGTTCTTCGCTGATCTGCTCGATCTTGTTGTTGGGCTGGTAGCGGAAGAACACCTTGATGACATTGGGCGGCGACTTCAGGTTGTGCTTGCTGGAGTAGGTCTCCACCTCGTTGGTGATACGGCGGAGCTGTTCGGCATCGCGGGCATAGTCCGGATCGTTGATGATGACCTCCTTGCTGGCCACGTTTCGCTTGATGCGGAGCCCCAGCATGCGCATCGCCATGTTGCGGTAGAGGTCGATGTTGAACACCGTGGAGTCGTTGTTGGCCTTGTAGGTGACAAAGGCAGCCACGGGGATGAGCACTGCCGGCGACAGTCCCTTGCCGAAGGCAATGGTCCAGAGGCCGTTGCGTGCCATTCGGTAGCCGGTGTTGTCAAGGATGTAGTAGATGATGAACACCAGTACCGATACGATGATGGGTACGCCGAGTCCGCCTTTTCGGATGATGGCTCCCAGCGGGGCTCCGATGAAGAAGAAGATGAGGCACGAGAGAGCCAGCGTGAACTTGCTGATGGCT
>CAMHEA010000068.1 GCA_946184025.1 uncultured Prevotella sp. | reverse complement strand
ATTTATTAATTGAGAATTTTTAATTTATTTTTTCAGAATTAATAAATTAAAAATTCTCGCGACTGAGCCTCACCGGAAAACAGCGGAGGCTTAGCAGGAGAACGTCGGAGGCCCAATGGGAGGCGAGAGGAGAGCATTGGCCGTGGAAAATGCGTGCGAATGCGCATAAGGAGTGGAACTTTCTATATCCGAATTTGTCCATCCCAGGTGGCCGAACGGCCTGTCTGCCTGCTTCAACCCCAATCAGTCATCAAGCCAAGGAACAAGTCTTTCGCAGCCTAACGCTCCCTTTGGCATAAAGCCTAATGTCCGCCTTGAGGTCAAACGGGAAAAAAAGAAAACTCCCTGCTGCATGGATGCAACAAGGAGTCTGGGGCTTAGAAATCCTAATTATATATTAAAGTCATAAGTATGCGTCTTGCCCTGAGCCAGGAAACCATGATGGAGATCTTTCTTCAGCATGGGTCTTGATGTCTTTTTCTTGATGCAAAGGTAGCGATTCTCAGGCAAGAACGCTTGTCATTTGTGGACAAATGGTTGTCATTTCTACAAAAATCAGGCTTCCGAAGCAAGCTCGTCGACAGATTCTTGGGGGCATCCGTCTCAGCGCAAGCCTTTTCCGAGGCAGCATAGTTGGAAGGCGTCACACCGAAATGGCGTTTGAAAGCACGCGTGAAGTTTGCTTTTTCCTCATAGCCGCAGCGATAAGCCACCTCACCGATGGTGAGTTCGGGATGCTGGTCAAGCAGATGACGGGCTTTCTGCATACGCATTTGCAGGAGATATTCCTTCGGAGAGTCGCCCGTCAAATCCTTCAGACGGCGGCTGAATTGCTTGCCACTCATGCCCAATTCGGCTGCCAGCATCTCGATACTGGGATTTCCGCCCTTGAGCTGTTCGTTGAGCAGGATGGCTGTACGCTCCAGAAACTGCTTGTCGTGCTCAGACAGCGTATCGGCTTCAGGACGGCTGGCCACGATGGCATTGGAGTAGTAGCCTTGCAGTTGCCGATGTTCTTCCCGGATCTGTTCCAAATCGCTGGCCAGCGACTCATAACGGGTGGCATTGTGGTGGTTTTGGCGGTGCATCAGCCACCATGCCAGTCCCACCAACAGCAGGATCAGCCCCAAGGCAATGGCCAGAATGACATAGTTGTTGCGCCGCGCCGACTCTGTGGCTGCCTGTAGTTCGTCAACGGAGAACTCCTCGTGGAAGCGAGCCAATTGCTCACTCGTGGCGTTGGCATAGAGGGAATCTTTCAGAACGTTGTACCGGTCGATGTTCTCCATGGCCCGCTGTGGGTCTGTTGTCTTAAGCGCGTAGTAGAGCCCCTGCCTCGCATGACTCTCTCCATAGGAGTCTCCGAGGGCGGTGAAGATGTCGGCAGCCTCTTGGTAATAGCGCACTGCTTCGGCTCGACGGTCACCCTTGAGCAAGAGACGGCCCATCTGGTTACAGCTGATGCCGAGCGACTGCCGATTTCCGTTTTTGCGGAAGACGGGGATGGCTTTCTGCAACAAAGCCATAGCCTTGTCCATTTGTCCCAGCCCGATGAGTGAAGCGGCTTTCTGCGACAGGCGGATGGCCATCTTGTCGGTATCGCCCAACTCCTGTTCGAGCGTGCAGGCCTGTTCGGCATAGCTCAGTCCTTTTTCAAAGTTTTCCTGGGCATTGTAAACTTCGCAGGCCATGCCGTAAAGGACGGCCAGACGAGTCTTGTTGTCCGTCTTCTGACACTCATGGATGCCTTTGAGCACATATTTCTCAGCTTCATGAGGCTGCCGTGCGGCCAAATAGATGGCGGCCAGGGTGTTCAGGCTGGAGCTGATATTTTCGGGATCGCCGCTCTCCATGTCAAGTTGGTTGCAGAGCTTGGCATATTTGGCGGCCCGCTGGTAGTATCCTAATCGGATATTACTGATGGCCAGCAGGTTCAGACAGGCCCCTTCGACATTGCGATCGTCGCCGACATGACACAGCGGAAGGGCTTTCAGCGCATACTCCACGGCATTTTCATACTGCTGACGGTCGTAGAAATACTCAGCAGACCAATACCATACTTGCTGACGGAGGGTATCGGGATGAAGCGTCTCCGCATTTTTGAGGGTTTCGTCGGCAATGCCTTCTTTCTGGAAGTAGGCCAGCAGCTGCCGCCCGATCTGCCGGTTGTCGTCGGTCTTGCCTTCCCCAAAGACCTGAAGCAGATTGTTGACGTTGTCTGCCGAGGCTGTCAGCAGAGGAAAGACGCACATCAGAAGCAGGAGCATGTATCGGACGGGGTGTGGTTTCATTCTGGTTTCTCTTCGCATGGAATCGGATGGGTTTTGATGTATTTAATGGTTATTTTTTCAGTTCTATACGGAAAGTCGTGCCCTTGCCCACCTCGGAGCTCTTTACATAGATTCGGCCGTGGTGATATTCCTCCACGATGCGCTTGGCAAGGGACAGACCGAGGCCCCATCCGCGTTTCTTAGTCGTGAAACCGGGCCGGAACACATTGGAGAGATCGCGTTTCTTGATGCCTTTGCCCGTATCACGGACTTCCACGATGGCGCGGTCGTCGGTCTCCTCCACATGCAAGGTGATGGTTCCGGGCTCACCGCCCATCGCGTCGACGGCATTCTTTGAGAGATTCTCAATGACCCACTCAAAGAGTGAGGCGTTCAGGCGCACGATAATATCATGGTCGGGAAAGTCCTTGACCATCTTTACCTTCTTGGAAGTGCGCCGGTCCATGTAGTCAATGACATGGTCCATCACCTCGTTCAGGCTCGACGGCACCGGCTCGGGCAAGGAACCGATCTTCGAGAAACGGTCAGCGATGAGCTGCAAGCGCTTCACATCCTTGTCCATCTCGGGAATAAGGGCATCGTCGGGGTAGCTTTCCTTGAGAATCTCCGTCCAGGCCATGAGGCTGGAGATGGGCGTTCCCAGCTGATGCGCGGTTTCCTTGGAGAGTCCTACCCATACTTTGTTCTGCTCGGCACGCTTCGACGTGAGCAGGGCGAAGATGGCTACGACCACGAAAATCATCACTACGCCCAGCTGAACATACGGATAGACAGCCAGACGGCGCAACATCAGCGAGTCGTCATAGCACACATCAATGTAGTCTTCCTTATCGGTCTCACCCAGTTGGATGCGTATGTTCTGCCCGGAATTCTTCCAACGGAGCCCCATCTGCTGCGTCTGCCGGAGGCTGTCGGCCGCGTTCTTGGCCTTGATGCGGATGTTCCGATAGGATTGTACTTGTCCGTCGCGGTCCAATACGATGACAGGAATGGTGTTGTTCTCGTCGATCACAGCCAGCACAAGACTCATGTCGGTGTTCTCGTCGGCTTGGTTCAGGGCACGCATGGCCTCTGCCCACACTTCCATCTTGTTGCGTTCTTCCTGCGAAAGGTCGCGCGTCAGGAAGTGAGAGGCCACCAGCGAGGCAACGGCAATGAGTATTGCCGCTACGACCAAGACAATTTTCACCAGCCGGATCTTGTCTGTCCACTGCACCATATTGAATCCGATCAACTTCATTTTCTCATCAGAAGAATCTCCACCAACCACGCTTACGGAAAGAACGGACTTCTATCCGAAGAAGAAGTAGGCGATGAAGACCGCTGCCACCATACCGGCCAAGTCGGCCAAAAGCCCGCAGGTCACGGAATAGCGATACTTCTTGATGCCCACACTGCCGAAATAGATGGCCAGAATATAGAAGGTGGTATCGGTACTGCCTTGCAGAATACTTGCCAAATGGCCCACAAAGGAGTCCGGACCGAAGTTTTCAAAACACTCCAGCATCATACCGCGTGCACCGGAACCGTTCAAGGGCTTCATCAGTGCAACGGGAACGGCACCCACCCAGTCGCTGTTGATGCCGCAGGCTTCCACCCCTGCCTTCATCCAATCCTGCAACAGGTCCAGTGCACCCGATGCCCGGAACACGCCGACGGCTGCCAAGATGGCCACACAATAGGGAATGAGGCTCACGGCAACCTGAAACCCACCTTTGGCTCCCTCGATAAAAGAGTTGTAGGCATTGATTTTCTTGCGCCAACCGGAATAGATGAAGCCGAGAATGGCTCCAAGGATCAAGACACTCGTCAACAACCGACAGAAGTGCTGGGTATGCTCGTTGTCCATACCGATGATGACCGTAAACAAAGCAGCCACCAACGCAGCGATAACACCGAACATAATGAGGAAACTCTTTTGGAAAAGGTTGATGCGCTGATACACAGAAACTATCAGAAGTCCCATCAGCGACGAACACATGGTCGTCAGCAGCAAGGGAATGAAAATATCCGTGGGATCGGCAGCAGCATATTTGGCTCGGTAAGCCATGATGGAAACGGGAATGATGGTCAATCCTGACGTATTGAGTGTCAGGAACATGATCATCGAATTGCTTGCCGTGTCCTTCTTGTCGTTGATGCTTTGCAACTCCTGCATGGCTTTCAGGCCGACAGGAGTTGCCGCATTGTCCAGTCCCAGCATGTTAGCCGCGATGTTCATAAAGATTGCTCCGAGTGCAGGATGGTTCTTGGGAATCTCCGGAAAAAGTTTCGTGAGCACAGGACTCAGGAAGCGTGCCAGCCTGTTCACCAATCCGCTGTCTTCACCAATTTTGAGAATACCCATCCAAAGGGTCAGTGTACCGGTGAGTCCCAGCGTCATCTCAAACGCCGTATTCGACATTTTGAACGTTGAGTCCATCATGGCCGGCAAGGCTTCCATGTCGCCCAGGAACACCAACTTGACCACCCCCACTAACACACCGATGGCAAACAGAGCCATCCAGATATAATTCAAAGCCATGCGTCTATCGTCTTAGCATCTGTGTTACTTTTTATTCTGTGCCGACAGTTCCTCCAAGGTCATGTTCTTGTCCTTGCCGGCAGGAGCAGCCGTCGTCTTTGTCGTGTCTGTACGCAGCTTGTCGCCCTTGCTCCGCCCCTGTTCCGGCGTAGCGTTCTGTATCTGTTCGTTGGTCAAGGTCTTCTTGCCGTCGAAGTGACGCTTTCTGGAAAGGTTCTGCTTCTGGTAAGCATGGATTTCAAAAGGAAGGTCGTCCACGTCCTCTGCCTTGATAACGACTTTCATTCCTACGAAAGCATAGGTCTGCCTGAGGTCGCGGATATCCTGATCTCTCAGTCGGATGCACCCTTCGCTGGCTCTGCCCGGCACACTCTCGGCGTTGTTCGTACTGCCATGAATGCCGATGCCACTGTGTCCGGGAGTTACCAGACGCAGGAAATAGTCGCCGTAGCTCTTGATGGAGCCACGTCCGTCGCCGAAATCATGGCACCACTTCGACGCATCGGCCATCTGCGAGATGGAGAACGGGTTCTTCATCGTGCAGTGAGGCGTACGCATGTCGCCTTTCTTCTGCTTGTTGCCTTTCTTCAAGGCGAAGCAACAGTCATAGCGGGCCAACATGACCGTGTCTTTTCCTTGTGCTTCATAGACGTACAGGTAGTAGTCTTTCTTCGACATCACGATGAAGCACTTCTGCTTGTTCTTCATCAGGTGAGGCATGCTAATCGCTTCGTCCGCATCCGTACGGACAGTGCGGTTGCCAAAGTCCAATACCACATGCTCGCGGACATCGTCGGAAGAGAAAGGCAGTGCCTCGGCAGCTGCCTTCTCGTCAGTAACTTCTACGACAACTCCGTCAGCATCGACGGCCTGCTGTCCGGCTTTTGCTTCCTTGTTCGATGCCGAACCGCTGCAGGCCATCATCGCCAACAGAGCGGTAGTGATTGTTATTTTTCCCAAAACGTTCTTGAATTTCATTCCTTCTTAATACTCCAAGTAGCTGTATTCCTTTGACACATAGAACGTGTGACCCAGGTACTGCACCTGATACCAGTCACCATCCTGTCCGGTATAATCCAGACGGGCGCCCTTCTTCGGCGCACGGGTTTGTCCGTTAGACCGGGTGAGATAGCCGGAATTCAGGTTCGGAGCAAAACGCAGGCGCACGCCGTCGCCATTGATGACCACCTTGGCCTTGGAACCGCCTGCACTGACAGCGCGGTGTTCTGCACCGTGGACGGCACCTTGCTGCACAATGACCTTCTCGGCCTTCTTGGCATTCTCTTCTGTCAGTTTCTTGTTCTCCTCTTCCAGCTTTTCCTGCTTCTCTTTCAGCTGTTCCATCTGTTCCATCTGCTCCTTCTGCTGAGCCTGGGCGGCAGCCTGAGCGGCAGCTTCTTTCTCGTTGTTGGAGGATATGAAGAAGTAAGCACCTCCGCCAATCAGCAGCAAGGCCAGAAGTCCGATGATTCCGTAGAGCAATCCCTTGTTGCCTCCGCCGTTAGCGGGCTGATAGGGCTGCTGATACTGCGGTTGCGGCTGCTGATACTGCGGCTGCTGGGGTTGCTGATACTGGGGTTGCTGGGGCTGTTGGATAACGCTTTGTCCACAATTCGGGCAGAAAGTGCTTCCTTCAGGAAGCTGACTTCCGCAATGAGTACAATGATTTTGTGCCATAATTACAGGTTATTGATGATTAATGGTTTTGGTTTTATATTCTTTCAATGCGACAAAGTTACAAAAAAACAAGGGAAATGTAAAAGATAAACACGTTTTTCTTTTCATTTCCACATAGTAAGCAACTCCGAAGAAACCAAAATCCGGAAAAAACAAGGATACAACCCTCATATTGAATGCCACTCCGACTGGGCGTATTCATGGGAGTCCACCGAAAAAAGTTGCCGGAACGAGTGGAAAGACTTCCCCGTTCCACCCAAGAAGGGGAGGGATGGAGCGGTTCCTTTACCCTTCATGGACCCGCCTTTCTGCCTCCCACATAACTCACTGAGGTTCAGTCGTTTAGCGAAGGGGCTTCAGCGGCGAGAATTTTTAATTTATTAATTCTCAATTTTTAAATTAAAAATTCTCAGAAAATAAATTAAAAATTCTCGCGACTGAGGCTCATTTGGAAGAAGAGTGTAGTTGAAGCGGTTTCTGAGTACACTTCAGCGAGGGTTCCACTGGGCTTCGGCAACCAGCGGGATGCCGTCTGCCCGGCTTCGGCTGCCCCCTTCTCTACCGGCTACCGGCACGCGAAGCATCGGTGTTTCGGGACTGCCGATAAGACCGGCGCACCTTGTCGCCGCCGAACGACCACGTCGCCGAAAGGTTGACGCTGTGCGGATGCACATAGTTTGTCATATAGACCGTGTAGTCGGCATACCGACCCGTGGAGCGCATGATGTTCTGGCGGAACGGATCGCTGACACTCAGGCTGAGACGCAGGCGGTTGTTCAGCAGGGAATAGCGCAACTGGGCATAGAGCAGTGCCATGCTCTTGTAGCGGACCATGTTGCTGGCAGAAGGGAAATAATGGCTGTAGCTGGCATTCAGCACCAAGGTGTGCTTCTTGTTGAGGAACCAGTCGGCACTGGTTTCCATCTTTCCGCTCCATGTATAGAGGTTTTGCAGGTTGAACGCCTTCTTCGTGGCTATGTTCTGAACGTAGAACACTTCGCCTCCGAGCTGGATGTTCCACCAAGGAAAGAGGTTGCGCTGCCACGAAACATAGAGTCCGGCCTTGTCGGAGGAAAAGCAGTTCTCAACGACCGTGCTCTGCATGCCGTCGGCGGAAAAGGCTGTCACCGTTCCAATGGCATCGGCCTGATGGCTCTCATAAAGTACGGCATAGAGTCCGCGCCCATTGCTGAAGTTCAGTTCCACATTGTCGGTCACACCCGGCGTCAGTTCGGGATTGCCGGCAAAATAGTTGGTCGGTGTCGTGTAGTAGCGGAAAGGATTCAGGTATTGGAAATCGGGCCGGCTGATGCCCCTCGAGTAAGCCAGTCCTACATGGGCTTTGTCAGAAGGGCTCCATCCGAAGTGGACAGAGGGAAAGAGATAGAGGTAGTGTTCGCGATGGACGGCATCGGCAGTGACTTGCCTGCCTTCCAGCCAGGTCTTCTCCAGACGCAGCCCGGCTTTGAGGGAGACCTTGCTGCCTAACTGTCGCCAAGCAGAAAGGTAGGCGGCGGCAGTCTGCTCGGTGTAGTCGTACTCATTAGACTGTCCGGCCTCTTGCATCCAGTGTCCCGTCTCATCGCTAAAGATGCTCACGCCTGAATGGTTGGCAATGTGCGTATAGTGCAAACCGGTCTCCATGTTGACCGCGGAGAAGGGCAGGCTGTAGTCCATCTTCCACGCATCAATGCGATAGCGGTTAGAACCTGTAGTCTGCATGTTCCTGACGGTGGATGCCAGCTGTTCGTCCTGCCGGGCATAGTTGTTCAGGTAGTCATAGGTCAGCGTCATCATCCTGCCTTTCTCGTCCATCGACCAGTCCAGAAACAACTCGGCAGAGAGGTTGTAGTTCTTCGGGCGGGGTGAGACCATGTCCGTTACGATTTCCTGGTTCCACTCGTGGGTGACATCGTGCTGCATGGTCTTGATGCGATGGGTGGAGAGATTGCCCAGAAAACCGACACCGAGGTGCTTGGAAGGCTGATACTTGGCCAGCAGATTGGCACTGTAGGTGTCCCAGTCGAAGCTGCGCACGAGCTCCGAAGCCTTGTCATGGTCGGCAAAGTGAGTGGTCTGCGTGCGGTCGTTGCGTCCTTGCGTGCTGCCGGCACTGGCCGAGAACGACACGTCTACGTTGTGGGTGGCATAGTTCAGGGACGGATAGGCATTCCAGTTGGTGTGTTCCTGAAAATGCAGGCTACCCGCGAGGTCTCCACGCAAGCCCAGTGTCTGGTCGCGCCGGGTAACGATGTTGATGTATCCGGCATTGGGCTCGGCCTTATATTTCGACGGGGGAATGGTGATGACCTCCACACGCTCGATGTCCTCCGCATGGAGCGACTTTAGCTTGGCCTGTAGCATCTCTTCAGGCAGCTCGCGCCCGTTGAGCAGGAAATGGGTCTGACTCTTGCCGATGATGTTCACGCCCTCGTTTCCAACTTGCAACAACGGCACACGGCGCATCAACTCCTGCGCATCCAGCCCCTTGGCAAACTCGTCGGCAGCCACCAGATACTGCAAACGGTCGGTCTGGCTCTTCACGATGCGGCGGCTACCCCTGACTTCCACCCCTTTGATGGTATAGGAATCGGGATGCAGCATGACGGTTCCGAGGGCTCCCTGACGGCAATGACGGTAGAGGGTCTTATAGCCTACGAAGGAGACGCGGGCCAAGACGACTGGAGCATCGCAGGGAATGACAAACAACCCTTGTTCGTTGGAGACACCGCCCGCCAGCAACGTGGAGTCGGCAGGCGACAGCAGGGCTATATTGGCATAAGGCATCGGAACGCCTTTCTCATCGACCACGGTACCCTTGTAGCGGATGGCGGCCTTCTGCGGACACTCAACCAGGATGAAACGGTCATCCACGGTCATGCGTACGGGATAGAAACCTATCAACTGGCGGATGGCATCGGGTATCGTCTTGTAGCTGACGGTGGCTGTAACACGAAAATCTTCCAGCTCGTTATAGAGGAAGTTGATTTCATAGTCGGTGGAAAGCCTGCCCAACTGACGCAAGGCTTCGCTGAGCGGAACGTCACGAAACTGCCGGCTGATGCGCTGGGCGTGCATGGTGAGGCTGAGCCAACAGCATGCAAAAAGAATCAGATATCTTCTCATGGTCTACTCTACAATGATCTGGTCGTTCTCTATTTTCACATTCACCCGCTCAAAGCGGTTCAGTTTGGCAATGGTCTGGGCCAGTCCGTCGGCTCGATTCCATACAAAATAGAAACGAAGCGACTTGGATTGAGGGCTCTCAAAAGACACTTCAACATGATAATAGGCAGCTATGGTTTCCAGCATGTCATCCAATGCCACATTGTCAAAGACCATGGATGATGCCGAGGAGAGTGTGTCGGCATTGAGTATCGCTGTTGGGGAATCGGGAGTGACGTCGGCAACAGGAGCAGATTGTAATTGTTGAGACACAGGAACTTCTTCCGCCATCGGTTTGGGCTTCGCCAATTCCATCCGGAGACCACGCACAACCTGTATGGCAGCAAAGGACACGCCGGCAAGGAAGAGGATGCCGACAAGAACGGCAGCCACCTTGCGGAAGAAGGAATGAATAGACAGGAAGGGTATGTGCCTGTGGCTGAAAACAGTCAGTTCGGATGCATGAGTGGCTGAAAAACGCGCCCACTCCGTATCCACTGGAATTTCTTCGCGGTCTACGTCATGGCTGACCACTGCTTGCTTCAACAACGCAAGCTGCTGCATGAGTTCAGCCAGTTCCTTATCACTCAGAAGCTGCAGAAGCTGTTCGTCAGAATAACGTTCCGGATGCTCCTGCACCGAAAGCAGCCTGCGGATTTTGTTGTTCTTTTCCATAGTGAGAATATGATTAGGGATGATTGAAATGTTCTTGAAGATTCCGCAAGGTCTGAGCGAGATGATGATAGACGGTCACACGGCTCACACCGGTTTCCTCGGCTATTTCCTGATAGGTCATCTGTTCAAGGAAACGCAAACGGAAAATGCGCTGGCTCAGCGGAGAAAGCCGCTCATAGACAAAGAGATGCAACCGTTCCAAGAGGTCTTCATAGGGAAATGAGACGGGCGGATCTTCCCTTTGCTCGGCAAGAAACAACGCATGCACACGCTCCTGCACCGTTTTATGACTGATTACATCATGGCAACGGTTGCGGACACTGGTCATCAGATAGCCTTCCAGCTTCTCTTCCGAAGGGAAAATTCCACCCTTCAGCAATCGGGCAAAAACCTCACTCACCACATCCCTGCTTTCTTCTGTATCGTATAGCATCATTTTAGCTAAACGATACATCTGTGGATAGTATTGGCGATATATTCGTTCTATCTTTTCCTTTTCCATACATATACAAGGACGGGCAACATCTGCCAAAAGCTAAGACAACAGACGACTTTTTTCATAAATTTCCTCAAAAACAACACGAATCCAAAAGAATCCCATTTCTCCAATCCCTTCTTTCCGTAATACGGCAAAGCGATTCCCACGACATTGGAAGACGGAAGTCTCTCCTGCCCCGAATAAAATCCAAAGACCCACAGGAACAAAAA
>CAMHEA010000067.1 GCA_946184025.1 uncultured Prevotella sp. | reverse complement strand
CCTGCCGACCGTTATAATAAGCGTCTGATGCGCGGTTGAGTTCTTCAACCAGCTGTTGCATCCGTAGTGTCTTCTCTTCCGTCTCCATGTCGTTTCCCTCTTTGTCGTATCTCTATTTCAGTTCACTCTCAATATCTTCATTCTATTTCAATTTGAGAAGTATTCGTACCTTGTTCTTTCTTATGAAGATATAGATTGTTATATGCCTACAAAGTTACGAATAAGTGAGCAAAAAGCCAAATGTATTTGAGCTTTTTCGAACGCAAGTAACTTATCCAAATTACGAATAAGCAAGCACAATGCAAAGGAAAAAACATGTTTTTTCTTTCATCGTCGAGCGGAAGTAACTTCTCTAAAGCTACGAAGAAAAAAGGAAAAAGCGGATTACTTGCCGGTGGAAAACTTTTGAAGAATGCCGAAAAAGCAATAACTTTGCAGGCATGAAAGTCATTGTTTCAAAAGAAATAGAAGCCGTATGTCCGGGGTTTGTGGGGGCATGTGTGGAGGCGCAGGTAGTGAATACGCCATATTGCGCGGAGTTGTGGAAGGAGATTGAAGCTTTGGGCGAGGAGTATAGGAATACGTTGACGACGGAATCATTGAAGGATTTGTCGGGTATTGCGGCCACCCGGCGGGTCTATCGTGCCTGTGGCAAGGATCCGTCGCGCTACCGTCCGGCCTCAGAGGCTCTTATCCGTCGCATGCTGCAAGGCAAGGCGTTGTATCAGCGTGACACGTTGGTGGACTTGGTCAATCTTGCCAGCATCCGTTTCGGTTATAGCATTGGCGGCTTCGATGCCGACTGTTTCGTCGGTGACACGCTGACGCTGGGAATCGGACAGGCCGGTGAGCCTTATGAGGGCATTGGCCGGGGAATGATCAATATTGAAGGGCTGCCCGTCTATCGTGACGCACAGGGTGGTGTGGGTACGCCGACGAGCGACCATGAGCGTACAAAGATGCAACTGACCACCACCCATCTGGTGGTACTCATCAACGGCTACGACGGCGATGAGGAACGGGTGCGTGAGAATGCGGCGTTCATCTGCCAACTTTTGTGCCGTTATTGTCAGAGCGATGGTGGCAGCTACTTCCTTTACCGATAGAAACCGATGTGAAGGCATCCCTGACGAAGGACCTTCAGCCTATTCTCGATGGCTTTAGAAGATGGTTTCTATCAGTTTCCGGTCGGCCGCAGTCCATCGCAGTGCCTCCATCTTGTCGCGAGTGAGCCATTTCGCATCCAAGTGTGAGAATAACTTGAAGTCTGCTTCGCTGCCCCGGCACAGGTAGGCCGTCAAGGTGATGGTGTAGTCGGGATATTCGTGTTCCACGCAGCCCAGTCGTCGACCAACGAAGATGTCCCAGTCCATCTCCTCCTTGAGTTCACGAATGAGGGCTTCGTAGTCGTTTTCGCCTTCTTTGACCTTGCCGCCGGGGAATTCCCACAGCTCACTTTCATATTTCTTATGCGACCGCAGGCGTTGCGTACAGAGATATTTGTCGCCTTCCTGCACCACGGCACAAACAACGTTGAGATGTTTCTTTTCCATAGTCTTCAAGTTTTCCTGTTTGCAAAGTTACGATTAAGTGAGCAAAAAGCCAAATGTATTTGGGCTTTTTCGAATGCAAGTAACTTATCCAAAGTTACGATTAAGTGAGCAAAAAGCCAAATGTATTTGGGTTTTTTCGAATGCAAGTAACTTATCTAAAGTTACGATTAAGTAAGCAAAATGCCAAATCTTGGGAAATAAATATCAGAAATCATCATTCCCGTTTCGGGAAACCTCGTAACTTTGCAAACAGGAAAACAAGAAGAATATGAAAGAAAGTATCTTGAGTGGTCGTCCTGCCTTGGCGCAGGAAGTGGAGAAAGTTGCCGAGGTGGCTGGCTATCTGTGGCAAAACGGATGGGCAGAACGCAACGGCGGCAACATTACAGTGAACGTTACCCCGCTGGCCGATGATGAAATGGCAAAGCTGCCGGCTCTTGACGGCCTTCATCCCATTGGCATGGCATTGCCAGCCTTGTGCGGTTGCTATTTCTATTGCAAGGGAACGGGACGGCGTATGCGCGATTTGGCTCGTCGGCCGATGGAGAATGGCAGCATCATCCGCATTACCGACGACGGAACGGCCTATGAAATCATTGCTGATGAACCTGTCTTGTCGACGAGTGAACTGCCGAGCCACTTGGCCGTACATGCCCGGTTGGTAGAGAGCGGCTCACCCTGCAAGGCAACCGTGCATACTCATCCTATTGAACTGGTTGCCATGAGCCACCACCGTCCTTTTTTGGAGCACGATGTGCTCACGAAGCTCCTTTGGTCGATGATTCCTGAGACGAAGGTGTTCTGTCCTTTAGGACTCGGCGTGGTGCCCTATGAACTGCCTGGATCGGAAGCACTGGCCGATGCCACCTTGCGCGAACTCCAGTCTTATGACGTGGTACTTTGGGAGAAGCATGGTGTCTTTGCCAAGGGACTCGACGTGATGGATGCCTTTGACCAGATTGATGTCCTTTCGAAGAGTGCCAAGATCTATATCAATGCCCGTGCGATGGGCTTTGAGCCCGAAGGCATGAGCGATGATCAGATGAAAGAGATGTCGGAAGTGTTCCGTCTGCCTCGTTGATGGGGCATGCGCAGCACCAGTCCATTGGAGTAATACCCCAAAACAAGAGAGGATAGATGAGCCGTTGTGGCTTTTCTATCCTCGCTTTTTTGTTGCAAAAAGCCTATATCAGTTGCGGCAGGAACGAACTGACCATGAGCACCAAGATGCCGAGAATCAATACGGCAATGGTCTTGGCCGAACAGCCTTTCCATTCTTTGAGAATGATGCCCCAGACGTTGGAGAAAACGACGTTGAGAGCCATCAGGATGCAGAATGCAAGGGTTGTCAAGGTCGGCGAGGAAGTCAGGAATCCCTTGCCGAGTGCCAGCCCGAAGAACTGACTGTACCACAGCAGACCGGCCAAAGCACAGAATACAAGGTTGTTGCCCCATACTGACGACTTCCGGTAGTCGCCCCATGTATCGTTCTTCTGGTTCTGCCAGAAGCAGTAGGCCGCATTGGTGATGAATCCTCCGGGGGTCACCAGCAGTGTGGCGGGCAGCGTCCGAAACATCGGGTCGGTGAGTTCGCCAAAGTTGATGTCCTTGCCGAATTCCAGCCCCACGTTGAAACATCCGCTCATAAAGCCTGCCGGCAAGGCGATGACCACCCCTTTCGGAAAGTTGAACTCCTTCACGGCAACCCGTTTCTCTTCATCCGACAGCGTGGCTGCTTTCATTCCGCCAGCCACACCGATAATGGCGATGCCCAGCAACGTCACTACGACACCCGCAATGACGGCCGTCGTAAGCGATGCCAAAGCATTTTGTTCCGGGAAGAATGTCTGAAGCAATACCGGACCGAGCATCGTTCCCAGTGCGGCGCAAGTACCCAGTGAGATGCTTTGTCCCAGTGCCACACCTAAGTAGCGCATGGACAGCCCGAACGTGAGACCGCCCACACCCCAGAGTATGCCGAAGAACACCGTCATGCCTATGTGGCAGGTGTTGGCTCCGGTCAGCAGCTCGCCCAGGGAATGTCCTGCCGGCACTGCCAGCAAGGCACCCGCCAAGGGTAGCAGCAGCCATGCGAAGACTCCCTGCACCATCCAGTAGCTCTCCCACGACCATTCCTTGATCTTGTTGATGGGCACATAGCAGCTCGATTGGCAGAATGCTCCGATGGCGATAATCAATAGTCCGATGGCTTCCACGATGAGTTCGGCGTGGCTGCGGGGTGCATCGGTCCACTCTTTGCGGCACTGCTCGTAGATCCACATGCCGCAGATGTTCTTCAGGAAACGCGTCGTGCCTTCTATGCCGCCTTCGTTGGTGAAGTTGCGGAGGTAGCTCTGGTCGTTGATGACGGGCTCCTGCGTCTCAATGCCCATCAGACTCCAGGTGCCGGAGCTGAGATAGGCAAACCGTTCGTTGTCTGCCGGTACGGCGGCAACGGCACTGGCCGTGTCGTGTCCGGCTACGGCGATGACGGGCAAGGCTCCCAGTCCTGTCAGCTGTTGCACTTCCTCGGTCAGCGTACCGATTCGTGTGCCTGGGCTGACCATCTTTCCGAACATCTCGCGCCGCAGGTTCAGATCGTCGAGAAGCCGGGGCGAAAGCTCTTTCGTGCGCGGGTCGAGCAGCTGCGAGGTGGAGGCGATGGTATATTTGCATACAGCCTGCCCGGTGAGCAGGTAGCTCAGCGCGTCGGGCAGGAACAGGATGCGTTGTGCCTGTTGCAGGGCTGTGTCGCCATGGCACCGCATGGCGTAGAGCTGGAACAGCGAGTTGAAGGACATAAACTGGATGCCCGTGGTGCGATAGACGGTCTGACGGTCGGTCTTTTGGCTGAAAAACGCCTCCATCATGCCCTCAGTGTGCGGGTCGCGATAGGAGAGGGGATTGCGCAGGACGGCTCCGTCACTGCCTATGCAGACGAAGTCAACGCCCCAAGTGTCGATGCCGATGCTTGTCAGGGGGATCTCCCGTTGTGCCGAAAGGCGCAGGCCGCGCAGAATCTCGCCGTAGAGGGCAAAGAGGTTCCAATAGTGATGTCCGCCCACGACCGTAATGGGATTGTCGAAGCGTGTCAGTTCCTGCACTTCCACCTTTCGGTTGTCGCCATCGGCCGTATCGCTGCCTGCCGAGAGGGTGCCGATGATGGTCCGTCCGCTGGTTGCTCCGGGGTCTACGGCAAAGAAATGCTGCTGTCCTTGTATCTTTTCTTTCATATATTGTAGATCGTTCAGGTTTTCTGTTGCAAAGTTAGGTGGATTGGCAGAGGTCGGATGGCATATTATGACATTAAAACTTGAATTTTTGATATTTCGCATTTCCGCTTCTTTAGAGATGAGTTTTGTTCATTCATCGGACTTTCTGCATCTGGGAAAGGGGCAATCTGCATGTGTCTGCGGACTTCTTTTCCATGGGAAAATCAGGTTGCAGAAAACGTCATCTTTGCCCCCTTTCAAGACCACTGAGCCTCACTCATCCGGTGAAAGTGCCACAGTCGCGAGAATTTTTAATTTATTAATTCTCAATTTTTAATTTAAAAATTCTCAAAAAATAAATTAAAAATTCTCCTCGCCGAAGCTGTCTTTCTAAATAGCTGAGGCTCAGCGGGTTAGCGGAGTGGTTGAAACGGCGGGAAAAGAACAAGGGAAGCACCAAAGACGTCGGTTGTTTTCCGCCTTTCTGAAAGGGCGGTGCCTCGGAGGTGGAGCCGGGTAAGCTGGAAGTGCAGGTTTCTGCCGACGAGACGGAGGTGACGGGTAGGCCGGGGCAAAGGGCGATGCTCATCAGGTGTCGGCCGGATGCAAAATGAATACGGTCGTTTGGTGGTGTAGATAAAAAGTAGTATATTTGCAGACGAATGGATGCGTGTGGCCAGCGAAGGTAAATGCCAGTCCGCCGAAACCGCTGCCTTGTGGAACGGGAGCAGTCCTGTCAACGCCTTGGCTGCCGATGAATGGCCTTTTCAGTCCGCGCAAACCGAATAGAAAGACCTATGATAGACAGAAACACCATAGACCGCATCATGGATGCGGCGAACATCGTCGATGTCGTGTCGGAGTTCGTGACGCTGAAGAAGCGCGGCACGAGCTATAAGGGCTTGTGTCCTTTCCACGACGACACCACGCCGTCGTTCTCCGTATCTCCGGTGAAGGGAGTCTATAAGTGCTTTGCCTGTGGAGAAGCCGGAAACGTGGTCGGGTTCGTGATGAAACACGAGCAGATGACCTATCCCGAGGCTTTGCGCTGGCTGGCCAACAAATACCATATAGAAATACGCGAGCGGGAACTGACCGACGAGGAACGGCAGGCGGAAAGCGAACGTGAGTCTATGTTCATCGTCAACGAATGGGCGGGCAAATACTTTGAGCGCATTCTGCATGAGGATGTCGACGGGCTGGCCATCGGTATGCAGTATTTCCGCAGCCGCGGCTTCCGTGACGACATCATCCGGAAGTTCCAGCTGGGCTTCTGCCTGAGTCAGCGCGACGCACTGGCGCAGGCAGCATTGAAGGCTGGCTACAAGAAGGAGTTCCTCGTGAAGACGGGTTTGTGTTTCGAGCGGGACGACGGAACGCTCGTGGACCGCTTTTCGGGACGTGTCATCTTCCCGTGGATAGGAGTCAGCGGCAAGGTGACGGCTTTTGGCGGCCGACTGTTGGATGCACGCACCAAGGGTGTGCAGCAGAAATATGTCAACTCGCCCGATTCGGAGGTCTATCATAAGGAACGTGAACTCTATGGTATCTTCCAAGCCAAGAAAGCCATAGCCAAACTGGATCTGGTCTATATGGTGGAAGGCTATACGGATGTGGTTTCGATGCACCAGTGTGGCATTGAGAATGTCGTAGCGAACTCCGGTACGGCCTTGAGTTTCTTCCAAATACGCATGTTGCACCGCTTTACGAGCAACATCGTATTGCTCTACGACGGCGATGAGGCCGGCATCCATGCCGCGATGCGCGGTACTGACATGCTGTTGTCAGAAGGAATGAACGTGAAGGTGCTCCTCCTGCCCGACGGCGACGACCCCGACTCGTTTGCGCGTAAGCATACGGCAGCTGATTTCCGCCAATATATAGAGGAGCATCAGGTGGATTTCATCGTCTTCAAGACCGAACAGCTGCTCAAGGGTGTCACCGATCCCATCAAACGGAGTGAGGCCATCAACTCCATTGTGCGGAGTATCTCGGTCATCAAGGACCACATTCTGCGCGCTACTTATATTCGTGAGTGTGGCAACAGGACGGGCGTGGCTGAGCAGACGCTGATTGCATCGATGAACAGGATGATCTACAGCGACAAGGAGCAGGCGAAGAAAGAAACCGGACGTGCCGCTGACGCCGAAAACGGCACGATGGCTCCCGTGGTGCAGCCGCCCTTGCGGAAGGCTACGCCTGTGGAGCAGGCCGGAAAGGTGGCCGACATGCTCATCCAGATGGTCATCCGGCACGGTGAGGAGATTATCTTCCAGGATGTCGAGGACGAAACGACAGGCGAGAAAGTCACCATGAATGTGGCACAGTACATCAGCTATGACCTGGGGTTGGACAACCTGTCGCTGGGCAGTGACCTGTATAACCGCATACTGGAGGAAGCCGTGGCCCACAGCAGCGACGAGGGATTCAAGGCGGAGACCTATTTCACCCACCATCCGGACTTGGATATCAGTATGTTGGCTGTGAAAATGAGCGTGGAAGATTTCAAAATTGCTGAGAAACTGCAACAAAAGGCTTCTTCAATCACGCTTTGCGATCAGGTGATGCACTTGATCCTGGACTATCGCATGGACTATGTGGAGCAGCGGCTGAAGGCCTTGAAGACGGAACTTTCGGCAGCCAACCGCAACATGGAACGTATGTTGCAGATCATGCAGGAAATCAAACAGATGCAGGAAATCCGCAATATCCTGGCCAAACGCCTCGGAGCGGACATCGTAGTGTGACGGAATGATATATATTCATTGGCTCGGACTCCTTATCTATACCGTCGTCATTGCCGTGGCAATGGTTTCGGTGCTGATGGACAGGCGACAGCCTGCCAAGACCATGGCGTGGATGCTGGTGCTGATGTTTATGCCTGTGGTTGGCATTATCCTTTATTTCTTCTTCGGACAGAACACGCGCAAGGAGCGAATCATCTCACAGAAGAGCATGGATGAGCTCACGAAGCGGACGATGCTGGGATATGCCGACATGCTGAAGGACATGGATGTGCCGGAAAACGAGCGCACCCTCATCTATCTGTTTTATCAGCAGAGTGCCGCTTTGCCGTTTTTCAGTCGAGAAACGGAAATCTACACGGACGGCTATCAGTTTTTTCCGGCCTTGCTGAAGGTGATAGCACAGGCCAGACACCACATCCACCTGGACACTTACATCTTTGCCGATGACCCGCTGGGCCGTCTGGTGGCCGATGCGTTGGTGGAAAAAGCCCGGCAGGGGGTGGAGGTGAGGCTGGTCTATGACGATGTGGGCAGCTGGAAGACCCCGAACCGTTTCTTCGAAATGCTTCGCGAGAACGGTGTGGAGGTGCATCCTTTCATGCCAGTGAAGTTTCCGGCATTTACCAGTAAGGTGAACTATCGCAACCACCGTAAGGTCTGCGTCGTCGACGGAGAAATAGGTTTCGTCGGAGGCATGAATATTGCACAGCGATATGTCAAGGGGGTGAAACGCCGGAAGGTTTCGGGTACGGTCATGCAACCGTGGCGTGATACGCATATCAAAGTCACGGGTACGGCTGTGCGCGGTCTTCAGCGAGCTTTTTTGGTTGACTGGTATTTCGTGGATCGTACGCTTGTCAATGGCAGGAAATACTATGGCGAGGCCTTGGGCGACGGCCGGGCTGCTGACGGGGCACTGATGCAGCTCGTCACCAGCAATCCGACGAGTCCATGGCCTGAGATAGAACAGGGGTATGTGCGCATTCTTCTCGGAGCAAGGCGGTATGTCTATATGGAAACACCTTACTTCCTGCCTACCGACCCCATTCTCTTTGCCATGCGTACGGCGGCACTGGCGGGAGTGGATGTCCGGCTGATGCTGCCGATGCACGCCGATGCCAAGTTAGTGGAATGGGCCAGCCGTTCCTATGTGATGGAAACTTTGGAGGCTGGTGTGAAAGTCTATCTCTACGAACCCGGTTTCAATCACAGCAAGCTCTTGGTGAGCGACGACAGCCTGGCCTCTGTAGGTTCTGCGAACATTGATTTCCGTTCTTTTGAGAATAATTTTGAGGCCAATATGTTTATTTACGACCGTCCGTTGGCTTTGCGCCTGAAGCAGGTCTATCTGGAAGACGAGTCCCACTGTGTGCTCATCGACGACCTGACCGACTTGGAACACCGGCCGTTCTTCCATCGCCTGTGGGAGTCGCTGGTGCGTTTGCTCTCTCCGCTGTTGTAGCAGGGAACTGCCGTCCGGCTTCCGATATGTTTGCTCCATCCCTTTTCGCGCGCTCGTACCTTATATTATTGAGGGATAGGAATATTGCACAAATCGGCCGTTTTGTGCACATTTGGGAGCCGTATGTGCACTTTTCGGGCTATTTCCTTTGCCACAACATAAAAAATATGTACTTTTGCACCGCCTTTTAATTAAGTAGACAAATCAATTTAACGAATATTTTATGGCATTAAAGATTGTAGTTCTGGCCAAGCAAGTGCCAGACACCCGTAATGTGGGAAAGGATGCTATGACAGCAGAAGGTACGGTGAACCGTGCTGCCCTTCCCGCCATCTTCAATCCAGAAGATCTCAATGCCCTGGAGCAGGCTCTTCGTCTGAAGGAGCAGCATCCGGGCTCTACTGTTGGAATCCTCACGATGGGACCTCCCCGTGCCGGTGAAATCATCCGTCAGGGACTCTACCGTGGTGCCGATACTGGTTGGCTGCTTACTGACCGCCTGTTTGCAGGTGCCGACACGCTGGCCACGAGCTATGCCTTGGCTACGGCCATCCAGAAGATAGGCGACGTAGACATCGTACTCGGTGGCCGTCAGGCTATCGACGGTGATACGGCTCAGGTAGGTCCGCAGGTGGCTCAGAAGCTGGGCCTCAACCAGGTGACCTACGCCGAAGAAATTCTCAAGGTAGAAGACGGCAAGGCAACCATCCGCCGCGTCATCGATGGTGGTGTGGAGACCGTTGAGGCTCCGCTGCCTGTCGTTATCACGGTTAACGGAAGTGCTGCTCCCTGTCGTCCGTGCAACGCCAAGCTGGTGATGAAATACAAGCGTGCTACCTGTCCGATGGAGCGTACCGACGACAATGCTGAATACAACTACCTCTACGATGAACGTCCCTATCTGACGCTGAACCAGTGGAGCGTGGCTGATGTGGACGGCGATGCCTCGCAGTGTGGTCTGAGTGGTTCGCCGACGAAGGTGAAGGCCGTGAAGAACATCGTGTTCCAGGCTAAGGAGTCGAAGACTTTGACGGCTTCTGATGCTGATGTCGAGGGAATGATCAAAGAATTGTTGGACGAGAAGATTATTGGATAAGAGATATGAACAACGTATTTGTATATGTAGAAATTGAAGGTACTCAAGTACAGGAAGTATCTCAGGAGTTGTTGACCAAAGGTCGCAAGCTCGCCAATGAACTCGGCGTTGAGCTCCATGCCGTTGTTGCCGGTACGGGCATCAAGGGCAAGGTGGAAGACCAGATTCTCCCCTATGGTGTTGACAAACTCTTCGTCTTCGACGGTGAGGGATTGTTCCCCTATACCAGTGCGCCCCATACAGACATCATCGTGAACCTCTTCAAGGAAGAGCAGCCGCAGATCTGCCTGATGGGTGCAACGGTGATTGGCCGTGACCTCGGCCCCCGTGTCAGCTCATCGCTTACCAGCGGTCTGACGGCCGACTGCACGGAATTGGAAATTGGTTCCTATGAGAACAAGAAGGAAGGCAAGGTCTATGAGAACTTGCTCTATCAGATTCGTCCTGCCTTCGGTGGCAACATCGTGGCAACCATCGTCAATCCCGACCATCGTCCGCAGATGGCAACCGTCCGCAGTGGCGTGATGCAGAAAGCACTCTACGAAGGACAGGCTAAGAACGAAGTCGTATATCCCGAAGTCTCTAAGTATGTCAGCCCCGAAGCCTTCGTCGTCAAGGTGCTCGACCACCATGTAGAGGCAGCTAAGCACAACCTGAAGGGTGCGCCCATCGTTGTTGCCGGAGGTTACGGTATGGGCTCAAAGGAGAACTTCGACCTGCTGTTCGACCTGGCTAAGGTATTGCATGGTGAAGTCGGCGGTTCTCGTGCAGCCGTTGATGCAGGCTGGCTCGACCACGACCGTCAGATCGGTCAGACCGGTGTCACCGTCCATCCGAAGGTATACATCGCCTGCGGTATCTCCGGACAGATTCAGCACATCGCCGGTATGCAGGATTCGGGCATCATCATCTCAGTGAACAACGACCCCGATGCGCCAATCAACAAGATTGCAGACTACGTCATCGTTGGTAATGTGGAGGACGTTGTTCCGAAGTTGATCAAATACT
>CAMHEA010000066.1 GCA_946184025.1 uncultured Prevotella sp. | reverse complement strand
GCTCTACGCTCTACACGACTGCCGTATCACTCGAAATGTCGGATGAACCGCATTTCTTTCCGTTCTGGATATAGATACCTTTCTGCGGCTTGCTGATGCGCATGCCTTGCAGGTTGTAGCAGGAGCCTTCAGTGGTGACCTGCGGGCGTGTGATGGCGGTCGCAGGACCTTCTTCTTCGCCTTTCAGGAGGATGACACTGTCGTAGACTCCGGCTGCATCAATGGCCGTTGCACTGCTGCTGTCCACAATCCACAGGTCTTCTCGCAGCTCCAGGGTGCCCGTTTCCGGGTCGTAGGTAAAGACAATGTCCTTGATTTCTTCCGTTTCCTTGTCACAGCCGAGCAAGAAGATGTCGTAGTCGGTGCCGCCGTAGGTGTAGGTTCCTTGATACTGTCCGCTCGGAATGGTGATGGTGTTGCCCTCGACGGAGCCGATGACCCATCCCTCGCTGGCCACGCCGCTGAGTCCCTGTATGTAGACTTTTCCGTCCATGAAGCCCACCTTGGCACTGGTCTGTATGAGCTCGCGTCCCGACTCCTTGCCGTCAGTGCCGAAGGAGAGGTCGAAGAGCATCAGCAGATAGTCGCTTGTCTCCAAATCGGCTGGAATCAGGGGCGCGCTGCCGCCATCGGACAGGAGCATGACGTTGTCGTAGACACCGAAAGCGGTGGTGATGACTTGCGGATCGCTGTTGTCCACGAGCCACAGACCGTCGGCCAGTTCCAGGGTGCCGTTCTCCGGGTCATAGTTGAAGACGATGTCCTTCACCTCCTCGGTCTCCTCGTCGCAGCCTAACAGGTAGATGGGATAGTCTTTGCCGTTGTAGGTATAGGTGCCTTGGTACTGTCCGGCCGGAATGGTGATGGTATTGCCCTCGACGGTGCCCACTACCCATCCGTCACGGGCGTGTCCGCTGAGTCCTTGGATGTAGACCTTTCCGTCCTTGAAGCCCACGATGGCATCGGTCTGTATGAGTTCGCGTCCCGACTCCTTGCCGTCGCTGCCGAAGGAGAGGTCGAAGAGCATCATGGCGTAGGTCGCTGTCTCCAGGTCGGCGGGAATCTCCGCTTCCGGCTGTGTGGGATCCACGGGATGTTCGGGGTTGTAGTCTTCGTCAATGTAGGCGGTGCTCCAGTCGCAGTAGCCTTGCCACGAGTCGTCGTTAGAACAGAATACGCCCAGAACGTAGTTTTCTCCGTCCATATTTTGCAAGTGGATGACGTTGTCGTCAATGGTATAGGTGGCTTCCGTAATGGTTTTGTCCCGTGAAATGGAACTTCCCGTCACCTTTCCGGCCCCCAGCTGGAGGGCTGCATCGTCGGTTGACAAATAGGACAGGTTCTGCCCCATGGCGACGGTAATGGTTTTCTTGTCTGAGCTGAGCTTGCCCTTTACCCATGCACCCGTGTTGAACCAGCAGACGGGATCCTTCAGCCACACGTCGTTGCTGCCGTCGGTGGCAAATACGATATAGGCATAGCCCGACTGGTCTTTTGATTCCCCGTATTCGTAGCCTCCGCCCAGCCGGGTGTATTGTTTCAGGTTGCCGGCGGGCTGCTCCTGAATGATGGGGAAGTCGGCCTGCGCCTTCTTCACGGCAGTCTTGGCCTTCCGGGGTGGCATGCTGAACTGCTTTGCGGTCTTGTCTTGTGCCATGGCAGTCATGGTGAGCAACAGCATGACAGTCATCGTCATTAGCTTTTTCATACGCGTTTCTTTTCTATTGATGAGTGTTTGAATACTTAGTCTGAGTTGCAAATTTACGCAAAAGCGACAGGAATACGCTGTTTTTGCAAACAAAAAGTTTTCCAAATGCGACAAATTGCTGCAAGGAGAGGGCTTGGGCATCGCCAGGATGAGCCTCAGATGGCTTTCTCCGCCTATGTGTTTCCATCCATTTTTAGGTCGGCTTCTTACGCGTTTTCTTGTTTTTTTGTACCTTTGCAGGCGGAATGGTTCCGAAAGCAGGCTTCCGGAACTGAACAACAGTGCAATGAAGGAAATGGAAAAGAAACAGATTCTCCTCATCAACGACGTGGCTGGGCACAGCAAAGTGGGTATGGGCGCGATGATTCCCGTCTTGTCCTACTTGGGCTATCCCACCTTTAACCTGCCGACGGCCCTCGTCTCGAACACGTTTGACTATGGAAAGTTCCATGTGCAGGACACTACCGACTTCATACGGGGTACCCTTCCTGTATGGAAAGAACTGGGTTTCGGCTTCGATGCCATCTGCACCGGCTGCATGTTCAGCGACGAACAGGTGCGCTTGGTGTCCGACTACTGTCGCGAGCAGGCTGCCCTGGGTGCCACGGTGTTCGTCGATCCGATCCTCGGTGATGGCGGCCGGCTCTACAACGGAATGACCATGAAGCAGGTGGAGTTGATGCGGCGGATGGTGGCTGTGGCCGACCTCATCTTCCCCAACTATACGGAGGCGGCCTATCTGACCGATACTCCCATCCGCAAGGAGGGCGTTTCCTGGGCGGAGGCGCGGCAGCTGCTCGACGGCCTGCGCCGCATCGGCAGCAAGTCGGTGCTCATCACCAGCTGCGTCATCGACGGTCAGTGTTCGGTGGCAGGCTATAATCATTTCAACGGGGACTACTTCCACTTGGAATACGAGGAGATTCCCGGCCTGTTCCACGGTACGGGCGACCTTTTCTCGGCTGTGCTCATCGGCCATCTGTTGGACGGTGAGCCCCTGAAGGAGAGCACCCGCTGTGCCATGGATACCGTCTACCGGCTTATCTGGCTCAACAAGGACTTGGCCGACAAGAACCGCGGCATCCTCATCGAGCGTTTCCTGAACGAATTGTAGCTCATAAAGGGAGGCTGTTGTCTATATAATTATACGTTGTTGCCTATATAATTATATAATGTACGCGCGTGTATTCCGTTGCCGAAAGGCTCTCATCGGCCGTTGCCTGTCGGTGTGATGTTTCCCCAGAAAATCCCACGCAGCTTCCAATGAAGTGCGGCTGTTTTCCGAATAAGGCGTAGTCGCGAGAATTTTTAATTTATTAATTCTCAAAAAATAATTTATTAATTCTGAAAAAATAAATTAAAAATTCTCCCGCCTGTGGCACTTTCTCTAACTGTCTGAGGCTCAGTGGGTTGACAGGGAGGCTTCAGCGGGCTTCCGGAATGACTTCGGTGGGGCTGGGAAAGCGGTGCGTGCAGGTTTTGAACGGCGGCATTTTGCCATTCGTCGGTGGCTGTTGTGCTTGCTCTTTCAGGATTTTTCGGATGCTGTTCGGCTTGTGTTTTTCACGTCTGGGCATAAAAAAAGGAGTACCGCTGTACTCCAACCTTTGTTAACCTTAAATCTAATACTATGAAAAACACGATGCAAAGGTATGTGTTTTCAATGCAACTTGCAAGTGTTTGGACTGGAATTACATGTAAATGACACCATTTCTTGATTTAAATCAATTATATTAAAACGCTGTGTGCCGTCACAGTTTGACGAATTGAAAGTATTTCTGGCTGTTTTGCGACAATCAGAAACCTCTCGGAAGAGGTGCGGAAGGATGGGATTGTACCTTTCCGAGGTCTTTCCGAGGGGGTGCTGACGGGTTGGGTCTGTGTTTCTATTCTGCCTGCTGTTGGTTGTTGCGGAAGCGTTTGAGTCCTCGGTCGAGGAAGTCCAGGAAGGCAGTGGCATCCTCCTTGTAGGCGAAGGAGCCGGAGAGTGGGCGGCCTTGATTGTCGAGGGTGACGTAGAAGGGCTGAGCCAGGAAGCCGAACTTGCTTTGTTCGAGCCAGCTCCACTTGTCGCCGACGGTGCGCAGGGTGCGCCGTGTGCCATCGGCAGCGGTCACTTCCATGGGCTTTGACAGTGGTGTCTTGTCGTCTACATAGAGGGTTATCAGTACATAGTCTTTCGTCAGTCGGTCAGCCACGACAGGTTCGGGCCATACCGATGCTTCCATCTTGCGGCAGTTGACACAGCCGAAGCCCGAGAAGTCGAGCAGGACGGGTTTGCCCTGTGCCGTGGCGGCGGCCATGCCTTGTTCGTAGTCGGTATAGGCTGCTTCGACTTGTCGTGGGTTGAGGTTGAAATCCTGCGTATACATGGGGGGTGCGAAAGCCGATACGGCCTTGCAGGGGGCTCCCCAGAGGCCGGGTATCATGTAGACGGTGAAGGTCAGCGACACCATGCCGAGCAGGATGCAGGGCACTGGCTTGGGCTTGCGGCCTTCTTCGCCGTCGGAGGGGAAACGCAGCAGTCCCAGCAGATAGAGGCTCAGGGTGCCGAAGAGGGCTATCCAGATGGAGAGGAACACCTCGCGGTCCATGAGATGCCATCCGCCAACCAAATCGGCAACGGAGAAGAACTTGCAGGCAAAGGCCAGTTCGATGAATGCGAGTACCACTTTGATGGTGTTCATCCATGAGCCGGACTTAGGAGCCTGCTTGAGCCACGACGGGAACAGGGCAAAGAGGGTGAAGGGGAGTGCCAGGGCGAGGGCGAAACCGAACATGCCGATGGCCGGTGCCGTCCAGTTGCCCGACGTGGCGAAGTCGACGAGGAGGAATCCGACGATGGGGCCGGTGCAGGAGAAGGATACCAGTGCCAGCGTGAAGGCCATGAGGAAGATGGAGAGCAGGCCGCTGGTGCGGGAAGCCTTGGAGTCTACCTTGTCAGCCCATGATGACGGCAGTGCCAGTTCGAACCATCCGAAGAAGGAGAGGGCGAAGACGACGAGCAGGAAGGTAAAGAAGAGGTTGAACGGGATTTTGGTGGCCAGGTCGTTGAGCCGTTGCGGGCCGAAGAGGGCGGTCACCAGCAAGGCCAGTGCCATGTAGATGACGATGATGGAAAGTCCGTAGGTGACGGCATCGCGGATGCCCTTGGCCTTGTTTTTGTTGCGCTTGAGGAAGAAGCTGACGGTCATGGGAATGATTGGCCATACACACGGCGTGAAGAGGGCGGCCAGTCCGCCCAGCAGTCCGGCCAGGAAGACGTACCACAGGCTTCCTGTGGCGGCTTTCGGGTCGGTTTCGAGGCTGCGCAGCTCGGTGATGACAGGTTGCCAGAGGTCTGTCCGGCCGATGACGGTGGCTGTGTCGGTGGCGATGGAGTCGGTTTCGGGTGTCTCGCCGGCTGTCTGTGCCTGTTGTCCGTCCGCAGGAGCCTCAGCGGTCTGAGGGGTCTCGGCAGGGGAGGGGGCTGCCGGAGTGGCTGTTGCGGGGCCGTTGCCCGAGAAGCTGAAGTCTACCTGTGTGGGCGGCATGCACATCTGGTCGCTGCATGCGCCGTATTCCAGATAGCCTTTGAGCTGGTATTGCGGAGCGGTGAGCCGATAGCGTTGCACGAAGGCGACGCTGTTTTCAAAGTAGCGCAGCTGCATGGCGAAGAGAGGGTCGAACACCTGGATTTCCTTGCCTTGTGCCTTGAGTTTGCCTACGGGCTCTGCGCCGTCGGCTTTCTCGGTGTGGAGGGTGGCGGCGATGGGGCCGTCGGCCCCCAGGTCGGTTGAGTAGACATGCCATCCTTTGTCGATGGTGCCTGAGAAGATCAGGTCTATCTCCGTAGGTGACACCTGCTTGCGGCTCACGGAGAAATGGGCGGGTGAGCCTTGGGCTGCTGCCGTCAGCAGAGCGAGCAGCAAGGCGGTCGTCATCATGAGTCTTTTTGCTTTCATTTTCGTTCCTGCTTGTTCCTTGTGCAATCCCTAAATGACGGCGTGTCGGTCACTGCTGCCAGGGCGGGATGGTGCAGATGAATATTCGTCGATGCAAAAATACGAATTAAATTCCGTATGCCACCATGCCTTCTGTGGTATTTTGTCCGCGAAAATGTTCCGAATATGTTAAAATCCACAAAAATAACAGGTTCCGCAGAGCCCGTTATGAAATATTTTCTTACCTTTGCAACCGAAGAGAATACAAAAAAGACTGGTAAGGATACAGAATTCTGGCATACGACCGTGTCGGGATTCTTTCTTTTTTGCATCTTCAGGAAAAACGAAATATACATTTAAATAATAGAAGAAACTATGGCATACATGTCACAAGAGGGCTATGATAAACTCATAGCCGAATTACAGCGATTGGAGTCTGTTGAACGCCCGAAAGCATCGGCAGCCATTGCAGAAGCCCGCGACAAGGGCGATCTGAGTGAGAACTCGGAATATGATGCGGCCAAGGAGGCACAGGCACATCTGGAAAGCAAGATTACACAGCTGAAGCTGACGATTGCTGAGGCTAAGATTGTGGATACTTCGCGTCTGAGCACGGAGGCGGTGCAGATCATGTCGAAGGTGGAGATGACCAATATCGTGAACGACCAGAAGATGACTTACACCATCGTGAGTGAGACGGAGGCCAACCTGCGTGAGGGAAAAATCAGCATCAAGACCCCGATAGCACAGGGACTGCTCAACAAGAAAGTGGGCGACGTGGTTGAAATCAAGATTCCGCGCGGCACCATCAAACTGCGTATCGACAAAATTAGCATTGAGGTATAAGAACGTTTTTAAAAAGACGACGGCAATGAGTATTTTCAGTAAGATTGCAGCGGGCGAGATTCCCAGCTACAAATGTGCAGAGAGCGACAAGTTCTATGCATTTCTTGACATCAATCCCGTGGGAAAGGCACATACGCTGGTGATTCCCAGAAGGGAAGTGGATTACATCTTCGATATGGAAGACGACGAGATCGGGGAGTTTCAAATCTTTGCCAAGAAGGTGGCAACGGCACTGAAGCGGGCTTTCCCCTGCCGAAAGGTAGCGCAGGTGGTGCTGGGACTGGAGGTTCCTCACGCTCACATCCATCTCATTCCTATGAACAAGGAGGGGGATGTGGACTTCCGTAACAAGACGTTGAAGCTGAGCCCGGAGGAGTTCCAGGCTATTGCCGATAAGATCTATGCCGAGTTCCAGGCTCTTTAGGTGTCTGTACTCGCAAAAAAACAGCCGCTTCCCCGAAGGGAGGCGGCTGTTTTTGATGAATGTCGGAAGCTGTCAGGCAGGCTACGTCGTGCTGTGCCAGTCTTCAGATATAGGTGTCTCCATAGCGTAGCTGTACCTCATTGATATATTTCCGCAGCAAGGCCGAGGAGTCTTCCTTCTTGCAGATGAACAAGACATTGCCCTGTTCGGCCACGATATAGCCGTCGAGGCCGTTGATGACAGCAAGGTGGTCGCTTGGAATCTTGACAATGTTGTTGTGACAGTCCTCCATGATGGTTTGGGAATGGATGACCACATTGTCGCCTTCGGCACGGCTCATGGCTTCGTAGGCTGAATGCCAAGTGCCAAGGTCGGCCCATCCGAAGTCGCTGTGCATCACGAAGACGTTGTCGGACTTCTCCAGGATGGCGTAGTCGATGGAGATGTTGGGGTAACGGGGGAAGTTCTCACGCACATAGGCTTTTTCTTCTTCCCAGGTGAAGTGTATGCCGTCGTGGTCAACGTCGCGCATCACGCTCGGAAGGATGTTCCGGAGTGCCGCTATCAGGGTGTTGACACCAGAGAGGTAGACACCCGTGTTCCAATAGAACTCACCGCTCTCCATGAACATGCGTGCAAAGTCGCGTTCGGGCTTCTCCGTGAACGATTTGACGCGTGAGATGTCGTGGAAGACGGTCTCGTCACCAATCTGAATATAGCCGTAGCCAGGTTCGGGGCGAGTAGGCTTGACTCCCATCGTGAGCATTCCGTCATGCTGGGCCACAAAATCAAAGCCTGCGATGACATTGTTTGTAAAGGCCTCTTCGTTGAAAACGGTTTGGTCGGATGGGGAAACGATCAGGCAGGCATCGGCACAACGGTGTCGGATATGGTAGCACGCCCACGCCACGCTCGGTGCAGTGTTGCGGTGAATGGGTTCTGAAAGGATGTTTTCTGGTGGCAGCTCAGGCAGCTGCTCGGCCACAAAATGGGTGTAGACCTGGTTCGTGCTGATCAGAATGTTCTCTTTCGGCACAATCTTGGCAAAGCGGTCGTAGGTCTGTTGCAACTGTGTACGGCCAGAACCAAAGAAGTCTATAAACTGCTTAGGCAACTCCTCACGGCTGCATGGCCACAGGCGACGGCCCTTTCCGCCTGCCAGGATCACACAATAGTTCTTTTCTCTTTTCTCCATAGTATTCGCTAAAGATAGTCGTCGGCCTGATTGCTTTCCGTTGGCTTTCCTGTCAGGCTTCCGACGTATTGTTTTCGCTTACGAAGATAAGCAATCCCCATGAGATAAACAAATGTTTTTGAGATTTTTCTGTGAAAACTTTGCATTTTCAGATTTATGTTGTACCTTTGCAACCGCTAAGCCCAGATGGCGGAATCGGTAGACGCGCTGGTCTCAAACACCAGTGGGGTAACCCGTGCCGGTTCGACCCCGGCTCTGGGTACTTGGTTTAAAATGGAAGTGCTGCATATAACTGGTATGTAGCACTTCTTTTATTTTAAAGGTGTAACACGGGTGTAAAGTTTATACGATTATTTTCCAGAAGCCACCTTTGTCGGAATTTATTCGGCGGAGTTCTTATCCGTGGATAATCGGCCCTCCTTCTCATGATGCCGCTGTTCCGTAGGGTGTTTATCCATCCATTTTATTTTCTATATGAAATGAGATCCTTTCCTGTTTTGAAGATTGGGGCTCCATGCTTATACTCGGCATTAAAAGTCTTCTTATTTCTATTAGGGATGCAATATCTATATTTCCAAACGTAACTTCTTCATCAAAGCGGAAGATGAAATAATCTCCCTTAGGCTCACCGGGGTATTCAGCCTTTCTCATCCTGTCTTCCGTCATCACAGCATAGTCATGCACACGGAACACATGATATACATTGTATTTCTCCTTGCCTTCCTCATAAAGGAAAGCAAACTTAACTCTCATGTTTCTGATTGTCGTTTTCTTCAATGAGCCATCTCTTTTTGGGTCAAGTCGTATGTTATATATCATCGATCCCTTGTCGTTAGCGCCCGTAATCCAATTCCAATGGGCCTGATTGTGATATATGCCTATAACGAAGTTTTCCCACTTCCATTTTTCTTCCGGAAAATTCTCAGAATTCCTCCCATTCTCCATATCCTCGCAGCGTGGCAAAGACCTACCCCACTTTGTCATAAATGGTGGCCGCTACGATTTTTATCTGCTTCATGCCTCCTTTTTTAGCATGGCCCATTTTTCCATAAAGATTATAAATATGGACCTCTATACCTCTTCTAATCCTAACGATTTCAAATAGTTGTACGTCCCGTCGTAGAATTCTGGTTGTCGTGTATAATCATCAACATTACCTTCTGGTACACAGATTATCATACCTTGCCGAGCTCTTGTCATTAATACGCGATAAGCATTCAACTGGTATGATTGGGCTTCTGGTTGTCTAATCTTCTGCCACTTGCTGCCTCTAAAAGCATTATGATTCCATTCATTTGGGGTATAACGGAAATCTCCATCCCAAACCAAGCACGTCCAATCCAACTCTAAACCCTGTATATCAAATTCGGTAGCTGCATCTTCAAGGAACAGAGAGGAGCGTACATCCATTTTGTCGGCCAAAAACCAACTTTCAATATCTGGCTGTAAACGTACATCTATAGCAAGAGGTTTCAAACGGTAGGCTTGTGAAGAGACAACAATTCCATATCTCTCTGAGCCTCGTGCCTTATCTTCCAACCATCTTTTTGCTTTCTTGATGTCCCTCGTTAATACAATAGGATATTTTTCTCTTATGTCCTGATAAATTATACGTGCCTTTTCAGCATCTCTGTCTAATACATGATGTACAAATTTTGATAAATTTTCTGCTCGGAATGAACGCATAGAAACAGCAAGGTGCAACTGGTCTACTTGATGAGCATTTGGATTCTCTCTGACCAATTCTGCGACATTACCTTCGGCATATTCTTTATCAGTGAGGTGCTTCGACAGATAGACTTTCCAATCAGGGAAAGTTTCATTGACAGCTCTTATCCATTCTCCAATACCAGCTTCACCTGTATTAATCTCTTGCCCTCCACCAACTAGACAAACAATAACAGCCCAGTCTTTCCTTAAATCTAAAGACCATATAAGAAACTCTGCTTCAGACATGGGAAAGTCTGGAACTTTCTTCATGCCGCCTCTACTACCACCTTTTGCCAACCATCCAGCCAAGTGTTCCAAGTCCCATGATCTTTGGGCCTCATCAAAGATTGCAACATGCTCTACCTCACCATGTCCTGCTGTATGATGTGCAACAGATTTAGTTTCGTCTATTTCCAATTTTCTGTTTTCTATAGGCAGTTTTATCTTTGCCAGCATATTGCCACGATAGCGGTGAATAATTTGAATGAACTGAGAAACTTCACGCTTCGCATCTGTGATGTTACATTTATTGCCCTTTTCATGCTCCCGTTTCTGCTTGTCCTTGGCTAATGCTGCTGTTAGCACTTTCACCAACGGTCCATTTCCTGAAAGGTAGACTGCGAGGTTGCGTTCTGAGTCATTCTCATTCTCTGCCTTAATAGATTGTTGTATAGCAACATTTAATCCAACAAGGGTTTTGCCTGCTCCAGGTACCCCTGTCACAAAACAGATACTCTTCTCTCCTCTCAGCTTGCTCCTCTTAATAATATCAAGAACATATTGGGTTGTTTCTTCTAATGCTGCTCCGGCTGCTTCATGGCGAGTGATGTCTTCAACCGTATGACTTTGATAGAGAGCACTTGCCGCTTCAATAATAGTTGGCGTTGGTGAATACCTACTTATAGCCCAACTCTCATAATTACTTATTGGAACAGGACTCGCATCTTCTCGATTGAGTACAGCTTCCATCAATTCACCTAAATTTTCTGCATTCGTCAGAAGCGGGTTGTATATCTTATCGTTATAAACAGAAAAGAAAAGTTCCTGTGTATATGTCTTGGCCTCTGTTGCAACAAGAATAGGGACAATAGTCCTATGATGGCTATCTAAATGAAAGTTCTTTAAGTCAAGTGCATAGTCCATCACCTGCTCCATATCGCTTTGCAAATATTCTTGTTTACCTGCCTTAAACTCTATCACAAAAACGATACCTCGCAACAAGACAACAACATCAATACGCTTTCCCAGTCTTGGTATAGAATACTCAAAGATAATCTCTCCATTCTCCCTCTTCCAAGGTAAAAGGATCTTCTGCATAATCTCTATTTCTTCAGACCATGCATACTTTTGTTCTTTAACACTATCACCTTCATCATTCTTTGAAATCTTCCCAAATATGGTATCTGCAGAATCAATGACGAAGTCTAATAACGATGACTTATAAAAATATCGGTTAATCATAACAGGTTTCCCTTTTCAAATTTTCTTATTACGACTTATCCACTAACTCGAATCAGTCCTGTTTGTATCGTGCAATTA
>CAMHEA010000065.1 GCA_946184025.1 uncultured Prevotella sp. | reverse complement strand
CCCGCTCCTGTGCGGTTGACGGTGTTGGCCTCCCATCGTTGGGCGTTGTAGGTGACGTGTGTAACCATCAGGCCAGAGGCCGTGAGTCCGATGTATTTGGAACTCATGCCTTTGTCCCATTTGTAGCCGCCGTTGCGGTATTCCAGCAGGTAGTATTCATCTTTGTTTCCAGGGTTGGTGATGCGGTAGACATCGCCTCCGTTGCCCAGCGGTTTCATGTTGCTGACCTTGCAGGGTTCAGTCAGTTCTTTGTAGTTCAGCCATCCGCAGAAGTGGCGTTCATAGCCGGAGTAAGCCATGGGGATGTTGCTGTCGCCGTTGTAGGCTCCTGCGTCCATGACGTCCCACATGTCCATGCCGTAATTGCCGGTCAGTCCCTTGCCGTTGGCAGCGGTATCGTAGAAGTCGGGAAGGCCGAGGCAGTGGGAGAATTCGTGGCACATGGTTCCTATGCCGTCGACTTCGGTGCCTTCTGTTCCGCGCAGCTCTGACCCGCAGGCGTAGGTGTTAAGGTACATTCCATTGATTTTGAGGCGCAGGTCGTAGGTCTCGCCTCCCCATTCCACGACACCGCCAAAGCGGGATTCGTGGGGCCAGATGGTGCGGGAGTCTGCTCCGGAGGATTCTGCGTATCCGGCATAGATGATATAAACCTGATCTACTTCTCCGTCGCCATCCCAGTCGTAGTCTTTATAGTTGACTTCCTTGCCGGCTTCCTTCATGGCAAACTGTATCAATTCGCTGACGCGATGGGCTTGATCACTTCCTCCGAAGTTTTCTCCGTACCATGCCCAGCTCTTGCTGGCTTTGTAGGGACCTACGACATCGAAGGTCAGGTCGAATTTCCCATAGCTATTGTCATAGAAATAGTCGTGAACGCTGCCGATGGCACCATTCTCGGTGTAGCCTTCCTGGTTGGCCATCTTCTCGAAAGTGCTTTTGGGGGTGGCGAAGTCTTTGTCGTTGAAGGCCACAAGGATAACCAGTCCTTTCTTCTTTCCAGTGTATTTGGCCTTTCTGGTTCCTACTTTGTTGGGAAAGACCTGTGCAACGGCCTGGCTGCGAATCTTTTGCCGGCGGCTGGTCCATGTCGTCTGCATGTCCAAGAGCCTTTCTTTGTCGGCTGTGTTGCGTTCGCTGACGTTTCGTGCCTGTATGTCGGAGGGGACGAGGGCGTCTTCTGTGGCGCGTGCAAAGAAATATCGGCTGCCTTCTTCCATAACGGGCATGCCGTCAGTGGTGATGAAATAGTGCTGGTGTTCGTCGCCGACAAGCATCAAGTCTACTTGGGTGCCATCGGGTTGGCACATGGTTTTCCACATACGTTTAGCAGGAATGGCACTGACTGTCAGTGAAACGGCCAGGAACAGAATCGTTAAAAGGATGTTTTTGCTCATTGTCTGATGTATCATTTGGCTACAAAATTACGCTGTTTTCCCTAAATGGCAAAATAATCAGGTTGTTTTAGACAAAAAATACAAAAATATCCGTATTTTTGCAGAAACATAAATGAATGCACGCCGATGATCAAATGTCTGTCTATACTTATACCGACCTTTAATGATGTTTGTCTGCCCATGGCTGAAGAACTGGTTCGGCAAGCACGGGCAATCGCTGACTGGCAGTGGGAAATTGTCGTGGCTGAAGATGGCAGTACGGATGCGGAGTCGCTGGCGCAAAACCGCCGGATTGCAACGATGGAAGGATGCCGGTATTTCCGAAGGGAAAAGAATGTGGGAAGGGCGGCAGTCCGTAACTGGCTGGCTCAGGAGGCATGTTACGACAACCTGCTGTTTGTCGATGCCGGACTGTCTTTTCCGGATGCGGAATACCTTTCCCGTTATGTGCAGGCACCAGAGGCAGAAGTCGTTTGTGGGGGAGTAGCCGTTGCGGGAAAGCATCCCGGCAATTTGAGATATCTCTATGAGACGGCGTCGCAAGGCCGGTTCATGGCAGAACAACGGCAGCGGGAACCCTATCAGCATTTCCGGACGACCAATTTCATGATCCGTAGGTCGGTGATGTTGGCTCATCCGTTGCGTGAGGATATGAAGACTTATGGTTATGAAGACGTGCTTTTTGGAAAAACGCTGGCTCAGTCGCAGGTTTCGATTGCCCATATCGACAATCCGGTCGTCTATGTCTGTTTTGAGCCCAATGCGATATATATAAATAAGGTGGAAGAAAGTCTTCGTACGTTGTACGCCTATCGTGGTGAGTTGCAGGGTTATTCCCCGCTTTTGTCTGTAGCAGGGAAGTTGCAGAGGAGCCGTATGCGTTTTTTAGTGACGGCCTTTTATGGTCTGTTTGGCAAGCCGATGCGGCGTAATCTGGCAGGAAAGCATCCATGGCTATGCTTGTTTAACCCTTATAAATTGGGATATTTTTGCACATTATGTACCTCAAAAAGAAAAAAAAGGAATAAAAAAGAATAAATCATGGCTTTTTTTTTCGTAAATTTGCAAGCATTCAAAGCAAAATAATCAATCTATTATCTAATACAAAAGAACGTTATGACAATTACAATGATTCTCCAGCTATGCATTGTACTGCTGGCTCTTTGGGTAGGTTCCAGGTATGGAAGCCTTGCACTTGGTGCAATCTCAGGTATCGGTCTTGCTATCCTCGTCTTCGGATGGGGCATGAAACCCGGCACTCCGCCGACCGATGTCATTTACATTATCATTGCTGCCGTGACCTGTGCGGGTATGCTTCAGGCATCGGGCGGTATGGACTGGATGATTCAGATTGCTGAACGCTTGTTGCGAAAGCATCCGGATCGGATTACATTCCTGGCTCCTTTGTGCACATTCTTCCTGACGGTTCTGGTTGGAACGGGGCACGTTGTCTATACATTGATGCCTATTATCTGCGACATTGCACTGAAAAAAGGAATTCGTCCAGAACGTCCATGTGGTGTGGCTTCCATTGCATCGCAGGTGGGTATTACCTGTTCACCTATCGCCGCAGCCGTTGTGGCCTTTACTTCTATCTCGGCAGCCAACGGATTCGAAATCAGTAACTTGCAGGTGATTATGATTACGATTCCAGCTTGTCTTTGCGGACTGATGGCAGCAGCGGCAGCATCCTATCACCGTGGTAAGGATCTGGACAAAGACCCGCAGTTTCAGGCTCGCTTGAAGGATCCCGTACAGTACGCATACATTTATGGCAACTCGGCTACGACACTTGATAAGAAAATCTCTCCTGCTGCCAAGCGCGCTGTCTATGTGTTCCTGGCTGCATTGGGAATCATCGTTATCTTCTCATTGGCACAAATGATGGGACACAACTTGCTTCCGGAGTTTGAGACAGATAAGGGTGTGAAGCCGCTGGCAATGAACCTTGTCATCCAGATTATCATGATTGCGGCGGCTGCACTGATGATTATTTTCTGCAAGGCAGAGCCAAAGAAGGCAGTGGCTGGAGCCGTATGGCAGTCTGGTATGGTTGCTGTTGTTGCCATCTATGGCATTGCTTGGTTGGCAGACACCTATTTCTCCAACTATATGCCAGAAATGCAGGCTATGCTTAAAGACCTTGTGGCCGCCTATCCATGGACGATTGCCTTTGCGTTCTTCCTCGTGAGCGTACTGATCAATTCCCAGGGAGCTGTCGTGGTAGCCATGTTGCCGCTTGCCTATTCCTTGGGCATTGAGGGCGTAGTCTTACTTGGAGTCCTTCCCAGTGTCTACGGCTATTTCTTCATCCCGAACTATCCTTCAGATATTGCTACCGTGAACTTTGACCGAAGTGGAACGACGGTTATCGGAAAGTACCTTCTGAACCACTCGTTTATGATGCCAGGTCTTATTTGTGTCATTGTCTCTACGATAGTTGGCTATCTGTTGGCTCATGCCATCTTCTAAGGAAAGAGGAAGAGGAAAGGATTGCCTGATGGCAGTCCTATAGAAAGAGAAAAGGAACGATTGGTGTACGATCGTTCCTTTTCTCTTTGGTCTTTGTTCAGTCCCTTGTCATGTTTACGAACAAGCATGTCCGTGAAAGGCCAACAGACCTTCCATGGGGCTTTTCAGAACTGTTCCCAGAGTGTAGCCTTCCGTCCGGGCGGCTTGTTCCAGCTGCTTGCGGTAATGCCATGCGATGCTGCCTACAGCATGGATAGGTAACTCTTGGCGTTCATATCTTGCAACATTCTTCTGTATGAAATCACGGAAATGGTCGACAAGGAGGCTTTCCAAAGCAGGATAATCACCAAGATGCTTCCCGATGAAGAGCGACAGCGAGGCCAGGAATCGGTTCGCCATTGGCTCCTGGTAGACTTTCCTGATAATTTCCAAGTAGGAAAGTCCTGAATCTTGCAGGAATAAATCGCGGAGTTCCGAAGGGAGGCTACCTTTGAAAATGCCATTCAGAAAGCGTTTGCCGAGTACCGCACCACTACCTTCATCGCCCAAGATGTATCCCAATGGAGGCACATTTGCCACGATGGTGTTTCCGTTGAAGAGGCAGGAGTTGGCTCCCGTTCCCAAGATGCAGGCCACTCCTTCCTTGTTGCCGCATAAAGCGCGTGCCGCTGCCAGCATGTCGCCGTTCACCTCACACTCGGCAATATGGGGAAATATCCCCGTCAGTATTTTGCGGATGTCGTCGGCATGGCCTTCGTCGCATCCCGCTCCGTAGAAATACACTTCTGTCACATCCTGTTCATGCGGCGACAGGTTGCCATATAGTTCCTTAACCAAGATGCTTTTCACGGTTTCTTCCTTTTGGTGGACCGGATTGATTCCTTGTGTCTGGTGCTGCCAAACCACGTTGCTGCCGTCAGTCAGACACCAGTCTGTTTTCGTGCTTCCGCTGTCTGCTATCAGTTTCATGTTTCCTTTCTTTGGGTTTCGTGTTCGGGCATCCATGAATGAAGCCCATGCAAAGGTACGACTTTTGTGTGAAGAAAAGCATATAAAACATTAAGAAATATCGCTGATGGATGAAGAATTAAAAGAAAATGCGTAACTTTGCAAGCAAAATCGATTGAAGACATGAAGAAAAAACTTCTGCTTATACTGATTCTGATCGTGTCAAGTGTGCTTCCGTCTGAAGCCGTACTCAAGGAAAAGGACATCAACAGCTCCTTGGCCGTACTTCGGCATGAGCTGACAACCTATCATCGCGAACAGCAAGACCGCATGATGGGGTCAAAACGCCGTAGCGAACGGGTTATGGCTACCCTGCGTGACATCATGCAGCGTTCGTCGCAGAACTCCTTGATGCTTTATTCGCAAAAGACGGACTATGTGTTTGACCTCACTTATGCCTGCCATGAAGCTACGGAGCAGTATGAAGAGTTCCAGCGCGAGATTGCTCCTTTCAGGCAATTCATTACCAGAAGCCAGTCAGACATTGCCCGCTACGACTCCTTGGTTGATGTGTTGAGCAAGATGCCCACCATGCGGCTCAGCGAGCAGGCCAAGATAGACCGCAACGTGTGCCTGACCCTGGCGGTCAATCTTCGTCGCATGCTCAAGGATTCCAACGAAGCCTTGCAGGAGAATATCATGTGGTACGACTTTACGGAGCAACGGCTGAAAAGCCTGAACGACTATGCCAATAAGCGTTATGAGGAGATTCAGACGAACATTTTCCGAAACGGAGAGTCCAACTACTTCAAGACGCTCTCCCAGATGAACTGGAAACTCTTGGAAGCGCGTGCTGCCATTGCAGAGAAATATACGCCGACGGATATGGTGAAGTCGCAGTGGGATGTGAAATGGATTATAGGCTTGTTCGTCACCATCGGTATCTATGCTTTGATAGCCGGTCTGCTCAACTTCCTGGGCATCCGTTTTGTCGTTACCCACTTCATGCAATACGGCCGATTGAAGAAGCTCCGCGATGCCTTCATGGCCAAGCGCACCTTCATCACCATGGCCTCTTCGGTCATTACATTGGCGCTCCTGCTCGCGATTATCCGTGTCACGGCCGAGCAAAACTTCTTGATGATGGCCAGTAACCTGCTCATTGAGTATGCGTGGCTGCTGGCTGTTATCCTGATTTCACTGTTGCTGCGTGTCGATGCCAGCCAGATTGGCAGTGCTTTCCGCATCTACGTTCCACTGATTGTCGTAGGGTTCCTCGTCATCGTGTTCCGTATCGTGCTCATTCCTACCGACATTGTCAACGTGGTGCTACCTCCAGTCTTGCTTGCCTGTTCGGTTTGGCAGTGGAATGTCATCCGTCGTCACAATAAAAATGTGCCGCATTATGATGTCTATCTCACCTATGTGTCACTTGTCGTCTTCACGGCTTCAGTCATCAGCGCATGGCTTGGCTATACGCTGATGAGTGTGCAGATGCTCATTTGGTGGATCATGCAGATGACATGCCTGCTCACCTTGGCCTGCGTGCGCGACTGGCTGAACGGCTATCGGAAAGTCAAGGAAATCGACCAAAAGCCTGTAACCAAGTCATGGGGCTTCCGGCTTGTCTACTATGTCCTGATGCCGGCACTAGTTGTCTATTCGTTCCTGATCTCAGTCTATTGGGCTGCTGACGTGTTTAACCTCAGCGCACTCACCTGGAACATATTCCGCACCCCCTATGTAGATACGGAATACATCAAGATCAGTATCTTCTCCATTTCGCAGGTTATCGTGTTGTGGTTCATCTTCAACTACCTCAACCACACCTTAAAGGCTCTTGTCAAGGAATACTTGTATAAGAAGGATGCCAGTACAGCGGAGTCACGCTCCGTTATGCTCATCAATGTGTTGCAAGTGCTCATCTGGGGATTCTGGCTCCTTGTCAGTCTGGGCATCCTCCACGTCAGCAACACATGGCTTGTGGTTATTTCCGGCGGTCTTTCCACGGGTATCGGTTTTGCCATGAAGGATATTCTGGAGAACATCTATTATGGAATCTCGCTCATGGCCGGCCGCATCAAGGTCGGTGACTGGATCGAATGCGATGGCACTAAGGGAAAGGTGAGTTCCATTTCCTATACCAGTACCATGCTGGAAGCCATTGACGGGTCTGTGATTGCTTTCACTAATTCGCAGCTCTTCACCAAGAACTACAAAAATCTGACCAAGAACCATGGTTTCATCCTTGCTGCTATTCCTTTTGGCGTAGCCTATGGGACGGCAGTCAAACAGGTCATTGAGCTGGCTGAAGAAGCTGTCAATAATCTCAAGCATCCATTCTTGGATCCTCACAAACAAGCCAGGGCGGTTTTCTATGACATGGCTGACAGCAGTATCAATTTCAAACTCTATTGTTGGGTGGATGCCATCAAGCAGGTCTATGCCGTCAGCGATGTCATGGCTGCCATCTATGATACGCTTAATCAGCACGGAATCGAGATTCCTTTCCCACAGCAGGACGTGCATATCAAATAGCTGGAGAGGGAAGGGGCATGAGTGTCTGCCGAAATCAACTGCGGAACTACACCGGACGATGCCTTTAGGCATTCCGGCAGAAATATTCTTATGAAGTAATACAGCCTATATTGGTCAGCAATATAGGCTGTATTACTTTCTGATATAGGGTTTATTGCTTAGCAATATAGGCTGTTTTACTTACGCGTGATTCTGTCTTTGCTGTCCAGAATGGGCTTGAAGGAAGAATGGATGAGGGAACAGAGTCTGGTAATGGCTTGAAAGGAAAAAGGATTCCACCGCGATATAATACGGGGAATCCTTATGGGTGAAGGCTGGTTCAGCCCTAATCGGTCATCAGACTTTATGCCAGTGTGCCATTGGGCTAAATCTCAAAATAGCTTTCCAAAACCTCTTCGGCACTGCCATTTGCATTGGGGAGGTCTTTGACGATGTGTCCTTCTTCCAGCAGAGCCACCCGCGTGGAGATGTCAATGGTGTGTTGCAGGTTATGGCTTGACACCAAGATGGTGGCGTTGGTGGATTGGTTGTAGTCCTGTAGAAGTCGTTTCAGGATGTTCTGTGACGTGGGGTCCAAGAAATTGAAGGGCTCGTCGAGGACAACAAGTGACGGCTGGTGCAGCAGGGCAGCAATAATGCCGATTTTCTGCTTGTTTCCGGCCGAGAAGTTGCGTATGTATTTCTTCTGTTGGAGGATTTCTCCGCCCATGAAGGCGTGGAAGGCAGACAGCCGTTCTTCCAAAGTGGCCTTGTCAATGTCATTGACCTGAGCAATGAATTCGAAATATTCTTCGGGAGTCAGGAAGTCAATGAGGAACCCGTCGTCAATGTAGGAACCTGTAAACTGTTTCCAGTCTTCTGACTGGGCCGGGTCTATGGCCTCAGCAGATGGCTCCTGTGTGTAGGTGACGGTTCCTTCGTCGGCTTTGATCAGGTCCAGCATCAGGCGGAAAAGAGTAGTCTTTCCAGCTCCGTTGTTGCCGACAAGGCCGAGGATCTCGCCTTGGGCAATGGAAAAATCGGGGATGTCGACAGCTGTCTTATCCCCGAAGTTTTTCTTTAATTGTTGAATATTGATCGTCATTCTTTCAAGTCTTATCGAAGGTTCTTACCATGGCAGTGCTTGAACTTCTTGCCGCTTCCGCATGGACACGGGTCGTTGGGACGCGGCATCTTGTCCTTAATGATCGGCGTACGGTTTACCTGACGGGCTCCTTCGCGCGTATCTTGTTGTGCAGCGGCCTTCTGTCCCGGATCGGTGAGGTCTTCTTTCTGCTCCGTATAACGCTGTGAACGCTCTTCGGGTGCAGCTTCTTGTACGTTCTGTTCCTGCATTTCAGGAATCTGACCACGCATGAGGATGGCTGCCGTGCGGTTGTTCATCTCGTTGATCATGTTGTCCCAGAGCTTCACGCTTTCCAGTTTGAAGATGAGGAGCGGGTCTTTCTGCTCATAGCTGGCGTTCTGTACACTGTGGCGCAGTTCGTCGAGCTGTCGCAGATTCTCCTTCCAGTTGTCGTCAATGAGGTGGAGAAGGATGACCTTCTCAAATTGTTTGACGACAGACTTGGCTTCTGTGTCGTAGGCTTCCTTGAGGTCACACGGGATGTTGTAGACGCGTTTGCCGTCGGTGACGGGCACCATGATGCGTTCATACATCGCTCCCTGTGTCTCGTAGATGTTCTTGATGATGGGAGCGGCAACGCTTTGGATGCGTTCTGTCTTGCGCTTGAAATTGTCCATAGCCAACTGGAATGAACGCTCGTAGAGTTCCTCGCGTCTGTTGTTGATGAATTCCAGTTCCGTGAATGGACATTCCATGGCAAGAACCTTGACGAAGTCTTCCTTGCAACCTTCAAAATCATTGTTGTTGATGATGGCCAGGACGCGATCCCAGATGACATTGGCGATGTCCATGCCGATGCGCTCACCCATGAGGGCGTGGCGGCGCTTTTCGTAGATGACGGTACGCTGCTTGTTCATCACGTCATCATATTCGAGTAGGCGTTTACGGATACCGAAGTTGTTTTCCTCAACCTTCTTCTGGGCACGTTCGATGCTCTTGGAGATCCAGGGATGTTCAATCACTTCACCTTCCTCCAGCCCGAGCTTGTCCATGACAGTGGCAATACGTTCGGAGGCGAACAGACGCATGAGCTTGTCTTCCAGTGAAACATAAAATACGGATGAACCCGGATCACCCTGACGACCGGCACGACCACGCAACTGGCGGTCTACGCGGCGGCTCTCATGGCGCTCCGTACCGATGATGGCAAGACCGCCTGCGGCCTTTACTTCATCCGTCAGCTTGATGTCGGTACCACGACCGGCCATGTTCGTAGCGATGGTTACGGCTCCGAGGCCGTTGACACTGCGTCCGGCTTCGGCCACGATGTCGGCCTCTTTCTGGTGGAGTTTGGCATTCAAGACGTTGTGCGGAATGTTGCGGAGCTTCAGCATGCGGCTGAGCAACTCGGAAATTTCGACGGATGTGGTACCGACCAGGCAAGGACGGCCGCTTTCGCGCATCTTGACGATCTCCTCGATGACGGCATTATACTTTTCGCGGGCAGTCTTGTAGACGCGGTCGTCCATATCCTTTCGGATGACAGGACGATTGGTGGGGATTTCGACAACGTCGAGTTTGTAGATGTCCCAGAACTCACCGGCTTCTGTTGAGGCTGTACCGGTCATACCGGCAAGCTTGTGGTACATGCGGAAGTAGTTCTGGAGCGTGATGGTAGCATAGGTTTGGGTGGCTGCTTCCACCTTTACATGCTCTTTGGCTTCTACTGCCTGATGGAGTCCGTCGCTCCAACGACGGCCTTCCATGATACGACCGGTCTGCTCGTCGACAATTTTCACTTCTCCGTCAATGACGACATATTCTTCGTCTTTATTGAACATGCAGTATGCCTTGAGCAGTTGTTGGAGCGTATGCACGCGTTCGCTCTGCACGCCGTAGTGGTTGAGCAGTTCGTCTTTCTTGTTAACGCGTTCCTCGTCGGTGAGGTCTGTTTCTGATTCCAATGCAGACAACTGGCTGGTGATGTCGGGAAGGACGAACAGCTCGGCATCGTTAACCTGTGCGGCAAGCCAGGCTGTACCCTTGTCGGTAAGGTCACAGCTGTTTTGCTTCTCGTCCACAACGAAAAACAACGGTTCAACGGCTTTCGGCATTTCGCGGTTGTTGTTGGCCATGTAGTATTCTTCGGTCTTCAACATGCCGGCTTTAATGCCGTCTTCAGAAAGATATTTGATGAGCGGTTTGTTTTTCGGGAGGCACTTGAAAGACCGATAGAGAGCCAAGAAACCCTCATCAAGAGTCTTTTGGTCGTTGGTCTCTTGTCCTTTGGTAATAAGTTGCTTGGCTTCAGCTAAGTATTCCGTAGCAAGTTTGCGCTGAACACCAACTAACCGTTCCACCAAGGGCTGGTATTCTTCAAACATCTGGTCATCGCCTTTGGGTACAGGGCCAGAAATGATAAGCGGTGTACGGGCATCATCGATCAATACGGAGTCAACCTCGTCGACGATGGCATAGTTGTGGCGACGCTGAACCAAGTCTGCCGGAGAGATGGCCATGTTGTCACGGAGGTAGTCGAAACCGAATTCATTGTTGGTTCCGAAGGTGATGTCGGCCTGATAGGCTCTGCGCCGTTCCTCGGAGTTGGGACGATGTTTGTCGATGCAATCCACAGAGAGACCGTTGAACATGTAGAGCGGTCCCATCCACTCAGAGTCTCGCTTGGCCAAATAGTCGTTAACGGTGACGACGTGCACACCATTTCCTGTTAAGGCATTGAGGAAAACGGGTAGGGTGGCTACGAGAGTCTTACCTTCACCCGTTGCCATTTCGGCAATCTTTCCTTGGTGAAGAACCGTTCCACCGAAGAGCTGCACGTCATAATGTACCATTTCCCACTTCAGGTCGTTTCCTCCGGCAGTCCAGTGGTTGTGGTAGATGGCTTTGTCGCCGTCGATGGTGATGAAGTCCTT
>CAMHEA010000064.1 GCA_946184025.1 uncultured Prevotella sp. | reverse complement strand
AGAATTAATAATTTATTTTTTGAGAGAAAATAAATTAAAAATTGTCGCGACTGAGGCTCACTTGGAGAACGGGTGAGGCTCTGACGAGTGGCAGGTGTAGTCCTGTTGGATGAAAAGCGAGGCTCAATTGAGTGACAAACGAAGCAAAAAAGGGAAACAAAACGCCCTCCAAGTGCTTTTGAAAAGGATGTAAAAACAACTTGGAGGGAGTGTTGACAACAGGCTCAGAATGGCAGTCCGATGGCCAGGTGGAAGGTCTGCGCATCCTTGAAATGGTCGATGTTGTAGAAGCCACCCTTACTGGTTTCATAGGGAACATGCAACCCGATACCCCAGTCGAGGCGCAGGATGAAATAGTCGAGGTCATAACGCAGGCCAATACCCGTTCCGAGAGCCATCTCGCGGAAGAAGTTGCGAGCCTTGAAACGCCCCACACTGCTGTCTTCAAGCCCTTCACTGAGTCCGTAGCGGGAAAGGTCCCATACGTTTCCGGCATCAAGGAAGAGGGCTCCATAGAGGCTTCCGAAGAGTTTCGGACGATATTCCAGATTGAACAACAGCTTGAGGTCTCCGGTCTGTTCCACATAGCTCCAGCTCTTGTCATTCGAACGATAGCGGCCTGGTCCGATGGCACGCACGTTGAAGGCCCGGATGCTGTTGGCACCACCTACATAGAAGAGTTCGGTATAGGGCGAATAATCGCTGTTGCCATAAGGACAGATAACGCCTGCGGCGGCGTGGGCTGCCAGTGAGGTGTGGTCGGAGAGTTGCCAGGTCTTGGTAAAATCGGTTTCGAGTTTCACGAACTGGGCATAAGGGTTCTTGAACATGGTCTTATTCTTCTCGCCCCACTTCTCCCCGAAGACGGCGTAGGCAGCAGAAAGCACATTGGCCGCTTCACTGACCGTCGTACGCCAGGTGATGGGGTGCCGGTAGTTGGCCGGACTGTGATAGGCATAGGTGAAGGAGGCTTTCGGGATGAACTGGTCGGACATGGATGCAGCCAGATAGGGATGTTCCAACAGGATGTCGAGGAACCTTTCCGTCATGTTCGTCATGTATTCATAGGTAAGCGTAAGCGGACTGAATTCGAAAGCAGACTGAGCGGAAGTCTGCCAGTTATAGCGCAGCTCGCCGGAAACGGCATGACGCTTGAAGTAATCGCCTCGGTTGGTGACGCTGGCAGCCCCCTTGAGGATGGTAGTGGGCGTATCGTAGAATCGGCGACGCCTCTTGCGTGGCGCGGGAGCCTGCGTCGGATTCTGCTCGGCGGCAACACGCTCCTGGCGCATACGTTCCAGCCGTTTGCGCATAGGTACTTGGAAGGGATTGACAATGCGGGGGAAGGTGATAGATCCCTCCATGCCATATTCGTAGGAGTTCATCCGCGATTCAGTACCTTCCAGCTCGTGCCCCATCTGCCACTCGTAGGAACCGTGTGCACTCAAGTCGAACTGCTCTCCACCTCGGAAGGCATTCCGTTTGGTCAAGCCGATAATGACTTCCGGCCCCACCTTGCCACTCGTCTTGCCCTTGCCGTAGGCCTCTATGTAGAAGTCATAGGGTTTGTCGAAAACCAGATCGAGGTTGACATCCAAGGTATCGGAATAGCGCGGGGGTAGCGTGTCGTCGGGAAGTTGCACATAGTCGTAGCTCAACCGGGGCGTAAACGTCATGTTGGTACGGGTGTATAGGCCCGTAGCTTGTAGCTTTCGCAGTGACGACTCATGCTTTTCGCGACTGTATAGCTGCCGCGGGCGCAGTTGCAGGTCATTGAGGAGGACGCGCATACGGATTGGCGGTCGGGAACCGTTGTAGTTGACCGTGAAGTTGCGGGTCTGACGGGTGGAATCCAACTGTTCCATCATGGTCTTCCGATAGTTCACCGTCACACGTCCGATGTACCATTCGCGAATGGCTCGTTCGTCCAAGGAGTCGGCCATCTGGAGCCGCAGCTGCACCTTGCCGGGAACGCTGACGGTGTCGGCCAGATAGGAAGCGTTGCCCTTATCATAGTAGAAAAAGCCGTTGTCGCGAAACAGGTTGGTCACGCGCAGACGTTCTTCCTCAAGGGCAGCAACATCGAACGGATCGCCAGCCACGACTTCAGCATCGGCCAGATTGGCTTGGATGATGCTGTCGGCCTTGGTCGGGAAGTTCACATACCGTATGGTGTCGACCGTCCACAGGTGTCCCATGTCAACCGTATATTGGAGCTTCGACTTCTTGGGATTTTTCTGCGGAAGCGGCTCGTAGCTGATGCGTCCGCTGAAATAGCCGCGCTTCTTCAGCGTGTTCTCCCCCACCGACGCGTGAAGTGCCGGAGAAACCTGGCTCATCAGCACCGGACGCGTGCCAAACGTCTTGTTCATCCAACGCCCTAAGCCTGCGCTGTCTGCCGAGAAGGCATTCCACATCCACAGGCCAATGGGGAACGGCGACCGATAAGTGGAACTGCCGAAGAGTGATGCATTGGGTGGCGTGGCCAGTACGAGGTCGGTCTCTTCCTTGGTCACATAGAAATGATCGGATTTGTCGTGGTTTACATATTTCGTAGGCTTCAATCCGATATACAACTGTTCGCCGTCGGGGATGCCGCTGGTGGTCGAACATGCCACGACGAGCATCAGGCTGCCGACCAGCAACACCAACGGCAACCGCCGCCAAGGGATGGAGATGTCTGTTCTATTTTTCATTCGTCTTGCTACTATCGTTTCTCTGCACCAGACCGCCGCCCACGGGAATGCCTGCGGCAGCCGTACTGTCGCGTCGCGGCATCATCGGCAGCGTGCTGGCGGTCTTGAAATTAAAAATATCGGAGAGTTTGCTGAGCTTCCGCCGCCACATGAAACCGGCTCCAAACTGGCTGACACTTCCATCAAGCCAGTCGTAGCTGTTGCGCTGATAGAAGAGCTTCAGATATTGGGTCTCCCGCTGGTTTAGCCTGTATTCCATGGAGAAGTTGTCGAAGAAGGCACCATTGTCTACGGCTTCGCTGCCACCAGTCGACACACGTCCGCCCATAATGATGCGCAAGCGGTTGTTAAGCAGGCGTTTCGAGAACTTGAAGGTATAGTCGGTGTGCAACGCTCCGTTGGCATCGGCCGATGTCTCAAGGTTCGCCGAGATGTCGAGCCCCATCGAACGTAGTGCATTCCCGGTGATATTATTGATCTCACTCTGCATGAACGAAGCCAGTGCACCACTCATCGCAGCATTCGTCGTACCGTTTCCGTCGCCCAGATACATGCCGGAAGCCAACATCGAGACTGCCAGTTTGCCGCGTTCTTCCACGCTTTTGGTGTTCAGTTCGTTCTGCATCTGCATGTCCTCAGGCGCATCGATAATGAACTCGATGCCCGGCTGTGACATGGTTTCAGACAAGCGGACACCACAATCGAAGTCTACCATGCGTCCGGAAGAGGTGCCATCGGACACACTGGTCTTCAAACGCTCGGTTGCCGTGATGCTCAAGATGGGATTCATCGGGTCGCCAGTGAACTCAATGTAACTTCCATCTTGTATGGTGAAGGTACGGAGCGGGATGACCGGAAGGGCATACTTCATCTCCCCGTCGCTCAAAGTATAACGTCCGAGGAGCCGGAGATCATTGGTCGGATCGTAGGTCATGCGCAGGTCGCCCCCACCTATCAGGTCAATATAGTTGGAATGATCGGCATTCAGTGCACAGACGATGTGAGCCTGCTCGTCAATGTTGATACTCATGTCCATGTTGAAACCCGTAATGTCAGGACGAGTCACCACCTTCTGCACCGTAGAGTCATTGAAGTCAGTGAACGTCACCAGTTCTTCCAGCTGATTGTCGGATACCAGTGCCGACTCACGCAACACATAGGTCATGTCCGTATTTCCCAGGACATCAAGCCTTCCGCGCATATTCAGATGGTCAAGCGGTCCCTGCATACGTCCGAAAAAGTTCACATACGCCTTGCCGTAGGCCTCCGAACGCGGGTTCTCCTTTGCATCGATGAGTAGGAAATCACGGGCACGCATCCTTACATCAAGCATCATCCGATCCATGTTTGAGAAATCCAGAGAGCCCTGAATATTGAGAGGGCTGTCGTTATTGGCAAACATTTCAAAGTTCTCAAACAAGAGTTTGCTATGCTGAATACGCACAGGGTCGTCGGCAAAGCGCATTTCCAAGCCATAAGGCTCGCTGTATAGATAAGAGGAATCCAAATAGACTTCGCCGTTGATGTCCAGTTTGTTAAGCGGTCCCTTTACACTCAGCGATCCTTCTCCCGTACCCCGTAGTCCGACCACACGCTCCGGCACGAAGCCATTGACGTAGTTCAACGGGAATTTGTCCAAGTCGAAGGATGCGTCCAAATATCCGTCACCCTCCGAACGATAGGTGCCGGTGAGCGTGCCCACCTCCCTGCCGTCATGACTGATGATAGCATCCAGATAGTGCGAACCGTCTTCCTGCGGCATATAGACCAGCTGTGTGCCCAGATTGCCCATCGGCGAATGCTCGTAGACAAAATTCTTAATCGTCATATCGCTTGAAACCGTCAGTGCATCGGCGGTCTGAATGACGTGATAATCGCCATCGAGCACACCGCTTACCTGCGGAGTGAAGGGCAAGACCTCAAACACTTTCTCCAAATCAAACCTATGCATAGATAGCGTAATGTCCTGCAAGGCATCTTCGTTGTCGTCATCTGTATAGATGAAGACACCCGCACCGTCGTCGGCTTGCAGTTTCATGTTAGCCGAGACACGCCGGTCGTCACCTATATAAATATAGTTTCCGTCGTTGACGGCAAACGTCTTGTAGCCGATAACCGACTTCCCGGAAGTCACATTCATGCGGATTCCTGACGCTTCCATATTTGCCTGCATCGACAGGTCGAGTCCCGTTTTATCCTTATCGTCCAACACGATAGCCTGTGCAGACAGCCCCCGCTCAAGCAGCGACCCATGAAGCTGCGCCTTGTAAGGGTAGTCGTTCTGTGGACGGTTCATCACCCGCAGGTCATAATTCAGTTTCTCAGCATCCGAAACAAGTGCCAGGTCTATGCTGTCGAGCGTGATGCTGTCGTTCACCAACACGAAATGCCCCACCCGTGCCGTACCATTGAGCCCGTCACGAGCCGAGGACGTGAGATCCACCCGCGCATGATTGAACGTGTATCCCTGCCGTTCCATGAGGTGAGTGAAGATGTTGTCACGTCCCGTTTCCAGATACACGCGTGCCGACGGCAGCTCATCTCGGATGGCCGGCTGGTCGATGTGCTTCTCCTTCATTTGTTTTTCAACAAGCTCTGCCACCTTCGTCCCCTGACGCATGAGCTGCTGATAGCCGCCACTGGCATCGGCATTCAAGTAGAAATCGCCACTGCTCACCACGGCATGGGTCGTATCCCGGCGCGTCAACACGTCCAGATTCACATCGTCGGCATAGAAGCTGCGGTCTCTCTCCACGACTGTGAGGTTGCACACGCGCCCTTTCACCTTGTAGTACTCATCCAGATTCGACTGGATGTCAACGTTAGCACCGAAGCCCATATTGAACGGCTGATCCACAGCTCCCAACTGATAGAGGTCGGCGCTGTCTATCCTGCCGTCAAAACGGGCATCCAGATTGTTGCCGTTCATGGTTCCGTCAATGTCGAAATCACCGCTGACAAGCGGAATAAGGCCGTCCCTGCCACGGTTTTCCTTCAGATGGAAGTCGCCCAGATGCCCCGCCACGGCATGTCTGTCCTTCAGATTTGACTTGATATGTACGTCGGCATCACTGGAAACGATGTAACGCTGATCCATGATTCCCAGTTGTTTCAGATCCACGCGGCTCACATTTCCCTTCAGATAGAGGTCCACGTCGCCAGCCTTCAGTTTGCCCGTCACGTCAAACCGCCCACCCAGCATGCTGTTCGTACTGTTCACCTTGGCGTTCAACAGACCGTTACGCAAGCGGATGTCGCCCCCGATGCCACTGAGGTCGTAACCTCCATAGCGGAACTGGCTCATCTGCAAGTTGATATTGGCTCCCGACGACGGGTCGAGGAAATCCGTCCCATGCCCCTGTGCCGTGAGCTGACCGGTGAAAGGAGCCAGTCCCTGACGGGGCAGGAAGTGCTCCAGATGCAAGTTCTTCGCTGTTGCCTTCACATCGTAGGCCATGGTGCGCGCATCAAACGTCCCCTTTGCCTTCACGCTTCCGCCTCCTTCGGTCATCGTGAAATCACCGGCATACTGCTGACCGTTGACTCGGAAATTGCCATCGAGGCCGATGCCACGCGGCAACGCCACCTCCTTCCGCACGTCGGCAGGCATCATGGCCGACACCATACTTAAATCATCGGTGTGTCCTTTTACGTTGACGTTAGCCCGCAGGCGGTCAGCATCGGTGGGATTGGCAACCCAACCCGTAGCCTTCACATCCGCCACACCCGGCAGGTTGGCCCGGAAGTCCTTGAAGGTGAGATACTGCAGATTGCCCTCGGCATGTCCCTTAACCGTCAACGGACGCTGAGGCCAGTGCGCCATCATCTCCTTCGGCAGGTCTGGAACAAACACCTGCATGTCATGCTTGCCTATCTGCCCGTCCACATCGGCATAGAACTTACCCGGATTGTGGTCGTCGAAAGCATTCAATTCCATCTGATAGTCGGCAGAAAGCTCCGTTGTGGGAGTCTTCACCTTACCGTCTGAGAGCGACAGCTGCTTCCCGTCCATGGCGAAGCGGCCGCTGAAGGCATCCACCTGCAAGCCGCTACGTTCCTTAAACGAAGCCTGCCGCACGTTGGCCGTAATGCGGGGAGCAGCCACCATCAGCGAATCTATGCCGAGATGCACGTCCGTCATGCCGATATGACTGCCGTCGAAGCCGTTCGCCACAGGCTTCACGAAGTTCTGGTCGTAGTTCAACACACCGCCATTCCAGTCCAGTCGTCCCACCTTGTAGACTCCATCCTTGAGTCCGAGATAGGCATGCTGAGCCTTGGCAGCCTCCATTCGCGTATGCACCGACATGGTGTCGCCAGGCAGATGGAGCGTAAAGTCCGTCTGCGTCAGCTGCAAATCGTCAATGTCTATCTTCCAGTCGGCCGTGCTCTCCGTCGTATCCTCGGGCACTGAGTCGTTCAGTGCTACATCCAGACGGGCATTCTCCAAACTCACCGTGTTTACCTTCACGCGCTCGCCCTTGAGGTTCATGCCATGGCTTTGCAGGTAGAGGCGACCTATATCGCCCTTGATGCGGGCCGCATCGATGAAGTCCGTGGTGTTCACCTTGGCCTCGTTCAGTTCCAGTGCATCCACCTCCACCTGCCCTTTCAGCAACGGCCATAGCTGCACGTCGGCCACCAGCCGCTTCACGTCGGCCACGGTGTCGGGCGGAACGGTGGGTTTGATCATCTTGAACCCGTTCAGTTCCAAGTCGAGGGGGAAAGCCAGTCTGACATGATCGATGGAAATGTTCATCCCCGTCTGCTCAGACGCATACGAGGCCACTCGCTTCACCACCCAGTTCTGTACCGGCGGACAGTAAAGCAAGGCTGTCAGGACGACAAACAAAACAATCGGCGTGAGCAACACGGCCCCCACCCATTTCCATGCACGTTTCATTTTCATCTGCAAAGTAAACGAAAAAAATCCGAAAAAAGAAACATGACAAGAAAAAAAGTAAGAAAACAGGAGATACAATGAAGAAAAGACGTCGGCCATCCTCACTACGGACGAAACGCGTTTCAGTCCATCCCTGCAACCCACTGAGGCTCAGCGGCTTAGCAGAATGGCTTCAGTCGCAAGAATTTTTAATTTATTTTTTCTGAATTTTTAATTTATTTTCTCTCAAAAAATAAATTAAAAATTGTCGCGACTATGGCACTTTCAACGGAAGAGCGAGCCTGTTTGGAGAAATCACAATGCCTGAAAGCATTTCCAAGGGAGCCTTGCAACGGGGCTGCACCGCCTTGGAATGCCTACTCCTCACGGGGAGCGAGGGCACGCCAGAGGGTGTCGTCGGGAAGCGGCGAAACGATGCTGATGAGTGTTTTGGACACAGGATGGACAAATTCCACCTTGTGTGAAAGGAGCGAGATGCTCCCATCGGGATTGGAACGACGTGCACCATACTTCAGGTCTCCTTTGATGGGGCGACCGACGGCCGACAGCTGACAGCGAATCTGATGGTGACGGCCAGTCATCAGGTTCACCTCCAAGAGCGTATAGCGGTCGCCCTGCCCGATGACGCGGTATTTCAAGACAGCTTTCTTCGCCTGCGGTTTCTCACGTTCGTAGGCGTAGCTCTTGTTTTGCTTCTCATTGCGCACCAGCCAATGGGTCAGCGTATGCCAAGTGTCGGCAGGCGCAGTTGCTTCCGTGCAAGAAGAAGGATGCGCCGACACTTCGCCCCCCTGCCCTTTCTTCTCCACAACAGCCCAATAGGTCTTGTGCACTTCGCCGTTGGCAAACATCTTGTTGAGCCGGGTCAGTGACTTGCTGGTCTTGGCGAAGACGACCAGCCCGCTGACGGGGCGGTCCAACCGATGGACAACACCCAGAAAGGCCTCACCGGGCTTGTTGTACTTCTCCTTGAGATAGTCCTTCACCAGCTCCGACAGTGGCCGGTCGCCCGTCTTGTCGCCCTGAACGATTTCTCCGCTCTCCTTATATACGATAATAAGGTGGTTATCTTCGTAGACTACTTGCATGATTCTTCATTTATGCTGAACTTGCCGGAACTGCCAGAAACACGGGACAGGCATAGGCAAATCAGCCTTCTCGCATGCAAAAATAACAAATCTCTCGCATCCAAGCAATAAAATGGCATGTCTTTTTAGCCGCATTCCCTTTCTTCTCCATACAAGAACAGCCCCCGCACGGCTTCTTTCGCAGTACGGAGGCTGTATAGATGCCTGTCGGCAGAATGCTTTTTACATGTTCATGCCACCATCGACCTGGATGACCTGGCCGCTGACATAGCTCGAAAGGTCGCTGGCCAGATAGAGTGCGGTATTGGCTATGTCTTCCACCTGACCACCACGGCGCAGCGGAATCTTGCTGATCCACTCCTTACGGATGTCATCGGGCAGCGCCTGTGTCATGGCTGTATCAATGAATCCGGGTGCAATGGCGTTAGCACGGATGCCCTTCGGTCCCATTTCCTGACCGATGGACTTGGCCAGTGCGATGAGTCCTGCCTTGGAAGCGGCATAGTTGGCCTGTCCGGCATTGCCGTGTACGCCAACCACGGAGGCCATGTTGATGATGCTTCCGCCACGCTGGCGCATCATAACGGGCACGATGGCATGGATGAAGTTGAACGCTGACTTCAGGTTGACGGCGATGACGGCATCCCACTGCTGCTCGGTCATACGCAGCATGAGTCCGTCCTTGGTGATGCCGGCGTTGTTGACGAGGATGTCAATGCTTCCGAACTCCTCCTTCACGGCCTTCACCACCTCTTCAGTCTGTGCGAAATCAGCAGCGTTGGAAGCGTAGCTCTTGGCCTTCACGCCCTTGGCTGCAATTTCCTTTTCTGTCTCCTCGTTCACTTCAAGGTCGGTAAACGCGATGTTTGCACCTTCTTCGGCAAACTTCAGCGCGATAGCTTTTCCGATACCGCGCGCTGCACCCGTGATGAGTGCGGTCTTACCAGTTAATAATCCCATTTTCTTCTGTTTTGATTTTATAAATGAATGTATTTCGGTTTCTATATATAATAAGGTGAGGAAGGCCGAAGGCTATTTCAGTCCGTTCTTCCCCAATGCACCGTAGACTACCTTGGCCACCAGCGGACGCGAGGTTTCCTCAGTGAGTCCGTGCCCCAGACGGCCGTAGATGAACGGCACCTCAAGTCCCTTGATGCAATAGTGGGTGATGTCGGCCACGAGATTCACGTCGTCGATGTCGAACTCTCCGTCGGCCTTTGCGTCGGCATAGACCTTACGGAAAATCTCCAACTCGTCCTCGTCGAACTTCTTGCGCACTTTCTCCACCATCCAGATGTTGCGGAAGAACTCTGCACGCAGGTTGCCGTTGCGCACCACCGTCTCACGAATCATGTTCAGATGGGTATAGATGAGCTCGATCACCTTATCCTGCGGGCTGATTTTCTTCTGCGCCACCTCGTCCAGCTTGTCGGAAAGACGCTCCAGTTCCGACTCGATGACGGCATAGTAGACATCGTCCTTGCTCTTGAAATAGGTATAGAGCGTACGCCGTCCCTTTCCAGATGCCACGGCAATATCGTTCATCGTCGTATTGGCGATGCCGTTCTTGGCAAATTGCTGACGGGCTACGTCGACCAGTTTCTGTCTTGTCTTAGATATAGACATATCCTTTTCCTCCTGCTTTTATGACTTGCACATCGCAAATATCATGTGCAAAAGTATAGCTTTTCTCCGACATGGGCAAATATTTCACAAGGAATTTGCACATTTACCACTCATGTGCAGTGCAAGAAACCTGACAGAAACAAAGCTTGCCACAACACCAAAGAATACCATGAAAACAAATAATTCACGAAATTGTGATTGATTTATTTGGCAGATTCAGCAAAAAGCATTACCTTTGCACCCGCAAAACAATAAACATCGCGGAGTGGAGCAGTTGGTAGCTCGCCAGGCTCATAACCTGGAGGTCGCATGTTCGAGTCCTGCCTCCGCAACTAAGAAGCCCGAAGACATTCGGGCTTCATTCGTTTTATACTTCCGCTCTTTTTCTCAGATACACCTGTTTTCCCTATATTACTTTGCAAAACAGCCTGCATTAAAAAGTGATATAGCCTTTATTACCGAACAATATAGGCTGTTTTATCAGCCAAGCAAAAATGGAACGAACGGCCAACAAGGCTCGCCGGGAATGGAACCGAAGCCCGGTGGGATAACGATTGCACAAGAGACTCCATAAAATGGACAGAAGAAAGCAACTTTTCTGAGCAAAAAGCCATAATTTTGCAAAAGAAACCAACATCGTAAAACTTCAAAAAAATGAAACACCTATTACTATCGCTAACGGCGGTACTGCTTGCCTTGACGGTACAGGCAGCAAAACCGGCAGAAAACAAAACGAAAGAGGAACTTCCACGATTGGCAGCCGGAGGAACAAAGACGTACTCGGGTACGTTGCCCGTATTGTTCATCAACACGGAGGGCAATGCCAAGATTACCTCGAAGGAAGTGTATGTCAACGCAACGTACTACATTGACGCAATGGGGACAGACGGCTACGAGTCGCTCGGGACGAAAGCGGCACCGCTGACCATGCGTATTCGCGGACGGGGCAACTATACTTGGACCGGATTTGACAAGAAGCCCTACCGCATTAAGCTCGACGAGAGCCAGCCACTGCTGGGAATGGAGAAGAGTAAAAACTTCGCCCTGCTGGCACATGCTGACGACAACCTCGGTTTCATGCGCAACACGGTGGGATTTGAACTGAGCCGACGCATGGGCATGCCTTACACACCGGCTCAGGAACCGGTGGAAGTGGTGCTCAACGGGGAATACATCGGGTTGTATTTCCTTAC
>CAMHEA010000063.1 GCA_946184025.1 uncultured Prevotella sp. | reverse complement strand
TGTTTCTTGTTAGCGCATAAAGCGTGGCAAAATTACGGATTTTCTCCCACATATTGAAATTTATTGCGGACTTTTTTCGTTTTTCATTCTGATTTGTCGTAACTTTCGCTGTGCTGAAGTTGTCGTCCCTCGGAAATGGAAATAGAAAAAGAAAGTTTTTCTTTTGCACTTCTCTTGTTTTTGAGTAACTTTGGCTTCGCCGAAGTTACCGTCACTCGGAAAAGCTAATGAAAAAGTTGCGCTTTTCCTTTTGCTCTTCACTCGTTTTTGAGTAACTTTGCACGAAACTTGTTGTAAAGCGTTTCGGATGATTCTACGGAAAATATCAATATTGAATTATAAGAACATTGAAGCGGCAACGTTGGAGCTGTCGCCGAAAGTGAATTGCCTAATCGGGCAAAACGGAGTGGGGAAGACTAATTTCCTGGATGCGGTCTATTATCTTTCGTTTTGCCGGAGTGCCTGGCATATGCCTGATTCGCAGTTGATAACGCATGAGCGTGACTTTTTTGTGCTGGAAGGAACCTATGAGGACGAGCAAGGTGAGGCTGAGAACATTTACTGCGGTATGAAACGGGGTTCAAAGAAGCACTTCAAGCGTAACAAAAAGGAATACAAGCGGTTGTCGCAACACTTAGGACTGATTCCTGTGGTATTTGTTTCGCCGTCCGACTCTGTGTTGATAGAGGGCAATTCCGACGAGCGGCGGCGGCTGATGGATGTCGTTATTGCTCAGTATGACCATGCCTACATGGAGCATCTGGCCAATTACAACAAGGCTTTGCAGCAACGCAATACGCTGCTGAAGCAAGAAGATGGCTTCGACGAGTCGCTCATGGAGATCTTGGAAATGCAGATGGCGGCCAGTGGAGAAGCGGTCTATCGCATGCGCGATGCTTTTGTAAAGGAAATGACCCCCGTTTTCCAGCAGATCTACCAACGCATCTCCGGCAACAGGGAGCAAGTGGCCCTCAACTATATCTCCCATTGTCAGCGAGGAGCTTTGCTTGAGGTTATACAACGCGACCGCTACAAGGACGTGGCCGTCGGTTATTCCCTTCACGGCATTCATCGCGACGACTTGGAGATGTTGCTTGACGGCTATCCCATGCGCAAGGAAGGCAGTCAGGGGCAGACCAAGACTTATGTCATGGCACTGAAACTGGCTCAGTTCAACTTTCTGAAACGCACGTCGAGGAGTACGGCACCGCTATTGCTCCTTGACGACATCTTCGACAAGCTTGATGCGAGCCGCGTGGAGCAAATCGTGGCGTTGGTTTCGGGCGAAGACTACGGACAAATCTTCATTACCGATACGAACAGGGAACATCTTGACAAGATTTTGGAGCGTAGCCAGATGGACTACAGAATCTTTTCGGTGGCCGATGGTGTTATAGAAGAAAAGGAGGTGAATCATGTTTAGGAGGAAGGTACAGCCGTTGGGTGACTTGTTGAACAAGTTCCTGCGTGAAGGCGGATTGGAAACACCGCTGTTGCAGAAGCGTCTGATGGATGCCTGGCCTGAGATTGCCGGCAAAAGCGTAGCCCGCTACACGACGGAGAAGTTTATTCGCAATCAGGTCTTGTTTGTGAAGATTACGAATCCGGCCTTGCGTGCCGACTTGTCGATGATGAAAAGCCAGCTGGTGAAGCGTCTCAACGCGCATGTCGGTTCGCAGATCATTGCCGACGTACGTTTCTTTTAGCGTATTTTCAAGCCCGCTTCTTCGTCTGGCCGTGCTCCCCGCTTTGGTAATAAAGGCTTTATTACACGGTAAAATAGGGTGTATTGCTTGGTAATATAGCCTCTGTTACTTTGTAAAACAGGCTATATTACTTTCCGCCTTCGGTGTCGTTGAAACAAGAAAAGCCCGTTGCCACACCGCAACGGGCTTGATTCTTATACGAGTTCGTCCATGACGACATCTGTTGCTTCGGTCGGAATGCCGGGAAGCCGTTGGAAGTCGAAGCATATTCCCAGCTTGTAGGCGTTTGTGAGGAGTGGCAGCAGACGGTCGTAATAGCCTTTGCCACGTCCGAGCCGGTTGCCGCGCCTGTCGAAACTCATGCCGGGTATGACAGCAAGGTCAATCTGCGCATAGTCCGTGAAGACTTCTCCGATGGGCTCCAGAATGTTGAAGAATCCGCTCTGCAGGTCTTCGGGACATGTATAGCGGCGCAGTTCCATCTCTGTTTCGCTGACGACGACGGGCAGCAGCACCGTCTTTCCGGCAACAACAAGCTGGTCCAGCACTCCGTGGGTGTCCACCTCATCATCCAGTGAGCAGTACATGAGGATGGTCTGTGCACTTTTGAGTCTCGGATGGACCAACAGTCGCCTGACGATGGGCTTCGACAGTTCGCGTAGCTGGGCTGCGGTGAACTGGCGTTTCATCATCCTGACGTGTTGCCTGAGTTCTGATTTATGCATGGCTGTGGTCTGCTGGAAGTGTGATGTGTCCTGAGCTTGTCACGGGATGGCTGTTGACGGCCACTTTCTTCGCTTTCTTCTGTGTGCTTTCTTGCGGTTTCTGAGGGAAGGCGGTGTGGGATCGGAACACATCCAAGGCGGCTTTGATGGTGTTGTCGTCCTGATTCAAGTATTGGTTCCAGGCTTCCTCGTCAAGCATATTGTACACGATGCGGCTCAAGATGAATTTCTCCAGCAGGTCGTGCGAGCGCATCAACATCAGGTTTCGGCGGCGCAGGCCGTTGTTTTCGGCAAAGGAGGCAAACGTCTCTACGAGGTTCTGCCGTTTCAGATAGCTCACCAGCGGCTTCATTTCATCCATTTCTTTCATCTTCTGCCGGTTCTCGTCGGTGTAGTTGTAGGCAAACTGAAGGATGAGTCCGCTCATGACGGCTTCCTTGTAGTAAGAAGTGACGTTCGTCGTATCTTCAGGGATGAAGATGTCGGGCGTGATGCCTCCGCCGCCATATACGGTTCGGCCGATGCTTGTGTGATAGGCGGGACCTGTGTGCTTGATGCTGTCTTGCGAGAAGAACTCACCGTGCTGGTAGCGCGACACCATATCCTGCTCATAGTCAGCCTCGTCGCCTGGCGTGTATGGCTTCTGGATGCATCGTCCGGAAGGCGAATAGTAGCGTGCGATGGTCAGCCGGATGAGGCTTCCGTCAGAAAAGTCTATCTGCTGCTGCACGAGTCCCTTGCCAAAGGAACGTCGTCCGATGATGGTTCCGCGGTCGTTGTCCTGTATGGCACCTGCAAAGATTTCCGAAGCAGACGCGGATCCTTCGTTGATGAGCACCACTAACGGGATGTTTTGGTAACTGCCGCGACCGTCGCTTTTATAGTTGGTACGCGGAGACTTCCTTCCTTCTGTGTAGGTAATCAGCCGGTCCTTCGGCAAGAATTCGTTGGCCATCTGCGTGGCCGACTGCAGGTAGCCGCCAGTGTTGTCGCGCAGGTCGATGACTAAGTTCTGGAAACCCAGTGCAGAGAGTTGGAACAGGGCTGCCAGCATTTCTGCGTAGGTGCGTTCGCCGAAGTTCTTGATGCGGATGTAGCCTGTTGAGTCGTCCAGCATGTACACTGCGGTGATGCTTTTGGTCGTGATGTCGGCGCGGGTGACCAAGAATTCCTTGGTCTTGCGTTCTCCGTAGCGGGTGATTCCTATCTTTACGGAAGTGCCTCTGGGGCCTTTCAGCCGGTGCATGGTTTCCTCGTTGGTCACGGTCTTGCCCACGAAAGGTTTTCCGTCGATGCTTACGATCTTGTCGCCGGCAAGGATTCCGGCTTTCTCCGCAGGCCCGTCCTTGATGACGTTTTGTACATGTACGGTGTCTTTGCGGATGGTAAACTCGATGCCTACGCCCGAAAAAGATCCTTTCAGGTCGTCGTTGGCCTTCTGTACGTCCTTTGCACTGATATAGACTGAGTGCGGATCGAGTTCGCTCAGAATTTGCGGTATGGCCTTTTCCACCAATCCGTCAATGTTCACGGAGTCCACATACTGGTCGTCAACGATGTGCAAGAGGTTGTTCAACCGGTTGCTTCCACTGTTGATGATGTTCAGTCTGTTGCCGGAAAAGTGGTTGGTGTAGAATGTTCCGATGATGATTCCGATGACAACGCATAGTGCCAGGAGCAACGGAAGGAATCTATTTTTGTTCTGGTTCATGTTCGTCGGGGTTTAGATATATAACTTCTATCTGTGCGCGGCGCAACAGGTTGATGCCGTCTTCCAATCGGTAGCGTTCTCCGTAGACCACGCGCTTGATGCCGGATTGGATAATCAGCTTGGCACACTCAATGCACGGCGATGCGGTGACGTAGAGTGTGGAGCCGTCGGAGTTGTTGGACGATCGCGCCAGTTTTGTGATGGCATTGGCTTCGGCGTGCAACACATAGGGTTTGGTGATGTTGTTGTCGTCCTCGCAGATGTTTTCAAATCCGCTCGGTGTACCGTTGTATCCGTCGCTGATGATCATCTTGTCCTTGACGACCAATGCTCCGACCTTTCTTCGTTGACAGTAGGAGTTCTCTGCCCATATACGCGCCATCCGGAGATAGCGTGTGTCGAGCAGAAGCTGTTTCTTCCTGGCTGCATCTGTTGTGACATTGGCCGTTGTCTGCATCTTGTCTGTGTCTTTGCCGTTCATGTCTTATCTGTTGTTTTCTGTGTGGATGCTTATTCCCCGTTCTGTTTTCCGGGTGTTTGGATGCCGTTTCTCTCCAGCAATGCGTCAATAGTGGGTTCTCCGCCGCGGAACCGTTTGTAGAGAACCATGGGATGTTCCGTCCCGCCTTTGGACAGAATGCTGTCGCGGAACCGCTGCGCTGTCTCCTGATTGAAGATGCCTTCGCGCTTGAACACGCTGAATGCATCTGCGTCAAGCACTTCAGCCCACTTGTAGCTATAGTACCCTGCTGCATAGCCTCCCGACATAATGTGTGAGAACTGGGTCGTCATGCAGGTGTCGTTGCGTTGTTTTCCGATGATGGCGCGTTCCCATGCCTTCTTCTCGAAAGGTATGATGTCTTCCGTAAATTCCCCGGTCTGTGTGTAGTAGGCCATGTCCAGCAGTCCGAAACTGACCTGGCGCAGGCAGGCTGAAGCCACGTTGAAGTTGCGGCTGCGGCTGATTTTCTCAATCAACTCATCTGGAATGGGCTCGCCCGTTTCGTAGTGGAAGGCGAATGTGCGCAGGAAATCCTTCTCTACGGCAAAGTTTTCCATGAACTGTGACGGCAGTTCCACAAAATCCCACCATACATTCGTACCCGATAAACTTTCGAAACGGCTGTTGGCGAACATGCCGTGGAGGGAGTGCCCGAACTCGTGCAGGAAGGTTTCGACCTCTCCCAGCCGCAGCAGGGCAGGCTTCTCGTCGGTCGGCTTGCTCAGGTTCATCACCAGACTGACATGTGGCCGGACATTCGTTCCGTCCTTTTCAATCCACTGTCCTTGAAATTCGGTCATCCAGGCACCGTCGCGCTTGCCTTTTCTCGGGTGGAAATCCACATAGAGCACGGCCAGATAGGAGCCATCTTTGTCGTAGACTTCATAGGGTTTCACGTCTGGATGATACACGGGTATGTCTTGATTCTCCTTGAAGGTGATGCCGTAGAGTCGCGTGGCCAGCCCGAAGACACCCTTGATGACGTTTCCCAGTTCCAGATAGGGGCGCAGCATCTCTGGATCCAGGTCGTACTTCTGCATCTTCAGTTGGTGGGAATAGTAGGCCGTGTCCCACGGTTGCAGTTCGGTATCAGCCGGATCCCAGCTGTCGGAGCTGAGGGCGAGTTGCTTCACTTCCTCCAGTTCCTTCAAGGCCGTCGGTTTGTAGGCGTCGATGAGGCTGTTGAGCAACTGATAGACGTTTTTCACGTTAGTGGCCATGCGGTATTTCATCACATAGTCGGCGTAGGTCTCATAGCCAAGTAGCTGTGCCAGCTCGCGCCGCAGGTTGACAAGCCGCTGGCAGATGGCCAGGTTGTTCTCCTCGTTGGCCTTGATGCAGAGCGTGTTGCGAGCCATGTAGAGCTGGCGGCGCAAGTCGCGTTGGGTAGAGTACATCATAAACGGCCCGTAGCTGGGTGCGTCCAGTGTGATGACCCATCCCTCCTTGCCGTGTTCCTTGGCAGCTTCGGCCGCCGTTTCGCGCACGGTGTCGGGCAGTCCGTCCAACTGTTGCTCGTCAGTGAGGTGCAGGATGAAAGCCTTGTTTTCCTTCAACAGGTTCTGGGAGAACTGTAAAGAGAGCATGCTGGCTTCTTCGGTGAGTGTGCGCAGGCGTGCTTTCTGCTCGTCGTTGAGCAAGGCACCGCTCCTGACCAAGCCGTCGTAGGTGTTGTTGAGTAGCATGTCCTCCTCTGGTGTAAGCTCCCGATGGTGCTCATAGACATACTTGATGCGCTCGAACACTTTCGGATTGAGGCTGATGTCATTGGCGTGTTTCGTGAGGATGGGGCTCATCTTCTGTGCCAAGGCATCCATCTCGTCATTGGTCTCTGCACTGAGCATGTTGAAGAACACGCTTTCCACCCGTCCGAGTAGGTCGTAGTAGTGCTTGCGTCCTTCTACTTCGTCCTCCCGGATGATGGTGTTTTCAAACGTCGGCTCGGCCGGATCGTTGATGAGTTTTTCTATCTGTTCGTCCTCGCGGCGGATTCCTTCCATCATGGCTTCCTCGTAATCGGCCAGCGTAATGCGGTCGAAGGGTACCGTGTTGTGGGGCGTTCCGTAGTCCACGAGAAACGGATTGATATGTGTTGCCTGTTCTTCCATTTGTCTTCTGTAGTCTTTTTTATAGTCTGCAAAGTTACAAAAAAGGACGGAATACGCATGCGCCGTAGCTGACAATATTTGTTAAAGGCGGGAAAAACAGGCACTTCCATGAGCCGAATACCCCTTTTTCAAAGCCTTTTGGGGCATCTCTGCCGGAGTAATATAGGGTTTATTGCCGGATGATATAGGCTATATTACTGAGTAATACAGGCTTTATTACCATGTAATATAGGGTATGTTACTTTTCGGATGGAGTCCGTTTGGGAACTTACAGGGGAAGGATGGGGGATGGGCGGAGCCAGATGGTAGCGGAGGCGTGGGGGAGTGTGTGGTGCTACCTGCCCAGCAGGCGTTCCAGCTGGGGTATGAGAATCTTTCCGCGGGAAAGGGAAAGCAGGCCGGCTGATTGCATCTTGTTGAGTGACTGACTGACCTGAAGACGAGTGGTATATACCTCCGCTGCAAGATCTGACATGCGAATGAAAATCGTTTTCTCACCGGCCGGGCGCATGCAATGCTGTTCGAAGAAGCGGATGATGCGGTCGGCCACCTTCTGTGGCTGTCGCCTCCATGGCTGTCGGGTTTGTTTCTGTGCCCGGGCGGAGATGATGTTGAGCAAGTTGAGGCGGAATATCAGGTGCCGGTCGGACAGGCGCATCACTTCCTGCTTGTCGATGGACATCAGCTGGCAGTCGCTGGCGGCCAGGAAGTTGCAGGAATAGCGTTGGGTAAGCCCGAAGAGACGTTCGGGTTGGAGGATGGCGGGCGGCAGGACTTGTTCACAGATGGTGTAATGATGGTCATCGGCATGGGTTTCCATGGTGGCTTGTCCGTTGAGCAGGAACCACAGGTGGCTGCAATGGTCGTTTTCGCTGACGATAGCCTTGCCTTTCTCCACCTTGGCAAATCCGAACTTGGTGTGGCCGGCAACCTCTTGCAGTTCGTTTCCGCTCAGTCCTTGGAAGAGCGGAAGCGTGGCCAGCTGTTGGTAGAAAGTGGCGTGACTCATGGGGTAGCTATGGGTTGATGTATTTGTCCATCTCCGGCGATTGCCAGATTTGCATGCGGCCGCTCGGATTGGCATAGATGAGATAGGCTTTCAGCTCCGGATGTTTCTTGAGCAGAGCCTGGGCACGCTCCATTCCCATCACCATGAAGGCCGTGGCGTAGGCATCTGCGGTGGCGCATGTCGGTGCGATGACCGTTGCCGAGAGCAGGGAGTGTTGTACGGGGAAGCCAGTCTGTGGGTCGATGGTGTGTGCATATTTCTTGCCGCCTTTGTAGTAGAAGTTCCGGTAGTTGCCGCTTGTGGCCATGGCTTTGTCGGTGATGTTGAGAATGGTCTGCAATTCAGCAGTCGCGCCGTCAGGCTGGTCGCTGGGTTTGGCCACACCGATCTTCCACGGCTTATGGTCCTGGTTCTTTCCGTGCGTAACGACTTCTCCGCCGATTTCCACCATGAAGTTCTGTATGTCGTGTTGGCGAAGCAGGTGTGCCACGCGGTCCACGCCATAGCCTTTGGCGATGGCCGAACAGTCGAGCATGGTGCGTGCGTCGGCTTTCCTGACGTGTCTGTCGCGGGTCATTTCCACCTTCTGATAACCGACAAACGGCTTCAGGCTGTCGACGGCTTCCGGTGACGGAGTGCTTCCGGTCTTGAAGCCGAAGCCCCACAGGTTGACCAACGGGGCTACCGTGATGTCGAAGGCTCCGCCGGTTTCGCGCGAAATCTGTTGTGCCAGGTTGAACACTTCGGTAAACATTTCGGGGCATTCAACGTCTTCGTTCCTGTTGATTCGGGAAATGACGGAGTTCGGATTGAAGGCCGACAGTGTCTGATCAACGTTTGCCAGCTCGGCCACAATGTCGCTTTGCAGGTTCTTGTCGCTTTGGTAGACGATGGTGTAGGTTGTTCCGAATATGTTTCCGGTATTTTTCTGGTAGGGCATGGCCTGTTGCTGTCGGATGATAAGAATGGTTCCGACAATCAGCAACAGCAGGAAGGGCACCTGCCAGAGGAGTTTCTTCTTTCGCGAGGTCATGTTTTGCTATAATTCCAGAGTGATGTTGAAGGTGGCACCGAGGTTTGAAGAGTCGTCTTTTCCGAATCCCGGCACATACCACGGACGACCCGTTTCGCCGTGTTTGTGCGACAGCCGTGACCGATAGCGCACGCTCCAGCCCAGCCGCAAGGGTCCGACAATCTTTGCGTCGACACCGGCCACGGCTTCAGCCCAGTGGTATCGACAGCTGACAGCACTGGCACCATAGTCGGCCTGGGTTTTCCAGACGGGATCCTGTACGTCCCTGCCCGTCAGGTCGTATTTGAAAGAAGTATAGGCGTACCTTGCTCCGGCATAGAGGCGGTATATGTCGTGCTTGTCTTTCATCAAGTTGAAGTCTATTCCGATTCTCCCGTAAGGTGCGTTTGTCTTGTAGTGGATGCCCGTCAGGACCTCTTCACGGTCTGCATCGCCGATGCCCAGTTCCACAATGGGGAAGTAACGGTCTTTGAGATTGATGCGCAGGGCCGCTTCGTATTGTCCGTAGTCGCTCACCCAACGCTGGATGGCTCCCACGGCATCGACGCTGACGGCCACACCACGGAACCATGCCGTCGTGTCGGGTAGTGCAACGGCTTCCTGTCGATGGCGTTTCTGGGCATAGGCATGCTCCGGCAGCAACATCAGCAGGCTACTCGTCAGGGCGAATATATATATAAATATGTTCTTTCGTTGCATCATAGTCTACGTTTGGATGATTGATGGCAATGTCGTCGATGCGTTTGTGGGTACAGCGGATGCCCGTCAGGGTGTGGAAAAAGTTGGGGCTGCATTCCACGGATTCAAAGTGTGGCTGATTTTCTTTGGTTATCCATACCGTGTCGGTGGTCACATCGCCGTCGGCATTGGTAAACTGAAAGGCCAGGACATCCTCTGCCTGGGTGTAGCTGACGGGCACCAGCAGGCTCGTCAGGTTTACGCCACGATTGAATACCACCGTGTCGGAGGCGACTCCGGGGCGCACGGCAATGACTGTGAGCGTGTCTTTCAGTGTGTCTGCCTCACCTTTGAAAACGTATTGGGTATAGACCCTGTTGTTTAATGGGCAGTCTATGGACGAGCAGGCACACAGCAAAGCGGTTGCCAAGAGTCCTATGGGCAGCCATCGCAGTCCTTTTATGCTTCGTTTGTCATTCATCTTTCTTGTTTCCTGTCCCTTAGATCGTCTCCTCTATCTGATAGTCGTTGCGCTGGGTAGACGAGCGGCTCACCAAGTCGCCGATGAATCCCGCCAGGAACAGTTGCGTACCGATCATCATCGTCGTCAGGGCGATGTAGAACCATGGCGAGTCGGTAATCAGGTTGTGGTACACGCCGTTGGAAAGGTCAATGAGTTTGTTCACGCCAATGACCACGATGGCGAGGAATCCGATGAAGAACATGATGGAACCTAAGAATCCGAACACATGCATCGGTTTCTTGCCGAAGGTGCCGAGGAACCACAATGTCAGCAAGTCCAGATAGCCGTTGACAAACCGGTTTAGCCCCATGAACTTCGAGGAACCGTACTTGCGAGCCTGGTGGTGTACCACCTTCTCGCCAATCTTGGCAAAGCCGGCGGTCTTGGCAAGGTAGGGGATGTAGCGGTGCATCTCACCGTAGACCTCAATGTTCTTCACCACTTCCTTGCGGTAGGCTTTCAGGCCGCAGTTGAAGTCGTGGAGGTTGTTGATTCCACTGATTTTCCGTGCCGTGGCATTGAAGAGTTTCGTGGGAATGGTCTTCGAAATCGGGTCATAGCGTTTCTGCTTGTAGCCCGACACGAGGTCAAAGCCGTCGTCTTTGATCATCTTGTAGAGTCCGGGAATCTCTTCGGGAGAATCCTGCAAGTCTGCATCCATGGTGATGACCACGTCGCCCTGTGCTTCTTTGAAGCCGCAATAGAGTGCAGGGCTTTTTCCGTAGTTGCGTCGGAATTTGATGCCTTTGACACATTCCGACTTTTCTTTGAGTTCCTGGATGACTTGCCAGGACTGGTCGGTGGAACCGTCGTTAACGAAGATGACTTCGAAGGTGAAGCCGTTCTCATCCATCACCCGTTCAATCCAGTCGTACAGTTCTGGCAGTGATTCCGCCTCGTTGTACAGGGGTATTACGATTGATATGTCCATATCTTGTTGTTCTTCTTGATTCTTATTTCTAAGCCTCGTCACGGTGGTCGTCTTGCGTGCGGACCGCATTCATCCGCCGTCCGGTCAAGGCGATGGGAAAGCTGAGTGCCGCCCCGATGATGACGTTTTCTATCAAGTAGGCGAAGGCAAACTGCAAGGGTGACATGCCGGCGAAGGTCGTCGTCAGTTCCTCGGCAGTAGTGCCGGCTTGCTTGAGGATTTCGGTTGACTCCGGATTCTGAAGCATCATGTGCAGCATCGTGCCCAGATGCCCCTTGTCGAGAAATTGCATGTAGGCCCACTGTATGATGGCGAAGAGCGTAGCGGCATTGAAGAATACGCGCAGGCAATAGCCCAGTGCCCGGCGGAAGGAAATCCGTCCCTGTAGTGCTTCTTCGCGGTATTTGCGCAACCTGTAGGCTACGAAGAAAGGAGTTGCAGCGGCCAGTCCCATCCACGCCATGCTCAGCGACTGCCAAGCCGTGATGCCGATCAGACAGGCGAAACTGGCTGCCCACAAAACGGACAGGTAGATGCCGTCATACCAGCTGTAGACTCTCAGTTGTCTATATTCGTTGAATGTCATTCTTTTTGTCGTCGTTAGAAAAATCCCTGCAAAAATACGGATTTTATCTCATATAAGTGTGATTTGGCGGTGGATTTTATATATTTTTGCCATTGCCGACTTCGAAAAGAATGTTAAAAACAAGAAAAACAATCACACCCGAGCCCTGAAACTCTAAACTTTTTCTTACCTTTGCAGCCGCAAAACGACATGGGTAAGTCCTGCACGGCCAGCTCCCTTCGAATCCTCCAGGACGGGAACGTAG
>CAMHEA010000062.1 GCA_946184025.1 uncultured Prevotella sp. | reverse complement strand
AGAATTAATAATTTATTTTTTGAGAGAAAATAAATTAAAAATTGTCGCGACTGAGCCTCACTTGGAGAACGGCCATGTCACTTTGGACCAACCAGCGAGCCTCCGCCGGCTCTCACAACCGCGCCGGCAGGAGCCTGACCACTTTTCCCAGGCTGCCTCCAACAGTCCTCCCCTTCTTTATTAGGTATACAAAACAAAGCCTTATACCTATTTATATATATGCGCGCGCATAGATGCAAGCAGCAACGGGCTACGCTCTCCGCTTTTTCCATTATTTTTAGGTATTGTGAGAGTCGCAAAAAGCAAATACCTTTGCATCGGTTTTAAAACTAAGATTTGGTTTTTATGAGAAAATTGATTGTTTTACTGGTTTCAGCCATTGCATTTTGCGCAACGACACAAGCAGCAGAACCGCCTGCCGCACAAGATTCAGCATTCCACAAATTCCGCATCGGAGGCTACGGCGAGATGCTGGCCACATTCAAGGACTACGGACTGAACCGCTACTACGGCGGCAACGGCAACACGAAAAAGAATCATAATGAGATTTCCATTCCCCGTTTCGTACTCGCAGGCGATTATAAGATCAGCGACAAATGGATTCTCGGTGCAGAAATAGAGTTCGAAGCCGGTGGAACGGGCATGGCTTACGAAATGGAAGTAGGCCAGGGATCTGAGAACGGAGAGTACGAACAAGAAGCTGAGAAGGGCGGTGAGGTGGCCATTGAGCAGTTTCATATCACGCGCCTGATAGTTCCGGAATTCAACGTACGCGCCGGTCATCTGATTATTCCCGTCGGACTGATCAACACACACCATGAGCCGGTCAACTTCTTCACCGCAGCGCGTCCCGAAGGAGCCACCGTACTCCTTCCGAGCACTTGGCACGAGACGGGTATCGAGTTCTTCGGAGCCTTCGGCAAGGGTTATGCGTCGTTCGATTATGAAGCAATGATCACTGCCGGACTCAATCCCAACGGCTTCAACATCTACAACTGGGTGCAAGGCGGCAAGCAGGGATTCCTGGAAACCGACAATTTCTCGGCTCCGGCCTATACCGTCAGACTCAACTGGACGGGAGTTCCCGGCCTGCGCCTCGGTGCTTCGATGTTCTACAACCCCAATGCGGGCAAGAATGCAGACAAACTGGTCACCTACAAAGACCTGGACGATATCAACATCTTTATCTATTCTTTCGATGCACAGTATGTTGACCGCTATGTGACGGCTCGCGCCAACTTCCTGAGCGGCAGTGTGACCGAGACCGTAGGCATTGCCAGCAAGAACCGGACCTATTCCAGCAAGTCACCGTACAGCCGCGTAGGGCCCATCGGCAAACGCGTGCTCGACTACAGTGTGGAACTGGGTCTGAACGTCAAGTCTTTCTTCCCTGGCGTAAGGAACTTCCCAGCCCTCTACCCGTTCGTCCACTATAACTACTACAACCCGCTGGAAAAGGTGGAGAGCGGTATGGTGGCCGACAAACGCACACAGGTGAGCCTGTGGAGTGCCGGTATCAACTGGAAACCACTGCCGGGACTCGTCGTCAAGGCTGACTACACCACCCGACAGATTGGTACCAGCAAGATTTTTGGCACCAGCGACTACAACAGCGAAAACGAGTTCCGTCTCGGACTTGCCTATACGCTGTGGTTCTCCAACAAATAATCAGGATTTACCAATTCAATAATCATCTATAAAATTAACGTAAAAGAAAGAAGAATGAAAAAACAGTTATTAGTTCTGAGCGTCCTCTTCATGGGACTTGCAGGTACGTTCACACTCACTTCTTGCGGTGACGACGACGAAGTGGTCATTAACGTTGACAATGCCAACGACCTCAACTACGAAAGCGCATACGCAGAACAGTGGGCCAACTACATGACGGTTGTCTCCAGTTTGTTGAAGACCGATGCCAACAACCTCTACAACTACTGGAACAACGACAACAACGGCGAATACTCAACGAGCTATGCCAAGCTGTTCCAGGCCAAAGGCGGCAATTATCCCTCAGCCATCTCATGCGTAGAGACCATCATCGACGGTTGCGCCGAGATTGCCAACGAGGTTGGTTCTTCCAAGATCGGCGATCCGTACAACCTGTACAAAACCAACCAGACGGCTGCCCTCTATGCCGTAGAGTCCTGGTATAGCTGGCACTCTCGTGATGACTATACCAATAACATCTACTCCATCCGTAACTCATACTTCGGTTCACGCGACGGAAAAGTAAACGCCAACTCGCTTTCTGCCGTCCTGGCTGCCAAGAACAGCGAAATGGATGCCAAGGCAAAGGAGCTCATCAACGGTGCTGCCAACGCCATTCAGGCTATTCCCCAGCCTTTCCGCAACAACATCAATTCCCAACAGGCTGCCGATGCCATGCAGGCTTGTGCTGCCCTGGAAGAATTCCTGACCAACGAATTGAAGCCGTATTTTGCTGAAAAAATCAACGACGACAAGACGCTGGATCCTGTTGTCGCACAATATGTAAATGCAGTCGTACTGCCCACATACGCCGATCTGGCAGCCAAGAACACCGCCCTCGACAACGCAGTAAAGGCTTTCAAGGCTAATCCTTCCAATGCAGCTTTCACCGCTTGTGCCAACGCATGGCTCGAAGCACGCGAACCGTGGGAACAGAGCGAGGCCTTCCTCTTTGGCCCTGTGGCCGACAAGGGTCTTGACCCCAATATGGACAGCTGGCCTCTCGACCAGAAAGGTATTGCAGAAATCCTCAAGTCGCAGGACTTCAACAACCTGAACTGGAGCGGCGAATATGACGAGGACAACGAAAAGATAGCAGATGCACAGAGCCTGCGCGGCTTCCACACACTTGAATACCTGATTTTCAAGGATGGAAAAGCACGCACAGTGAAATAAGAGTCACTGACTAACAGCCGGCTACAAGCGAAGACAAGGTCAAAAGGCCTGTCTTCGCTATTGTGGTCTATAAACAAAAACACCAAAAGCAAGACATTTATGAACGCATTTATCAAGTATTCATTTGCATTTCTGGCAACATTGACCGTCGTGGCGTGCGACGACGACGATGCGTTGGTAGCCGCCGACATGGAAGTGCCCAATGGATATGCCCTCTCGGCAGGAACAGCCAGCCTGTTTATGAATTCCCCGTATGCCTACGACCAGCCGGCAGACTGGCTCTCTGGCGCATACCAGTCGCGGTTCTATACCGGCGACCGTCTCTACGACAACGTAAAGACCAGTAACAATAACGGACACGGTGGCGGATTAGGTCCGGTCTACGCAGGTTACAGCTGCGGCAGTTGCCACCGTAACGCAGGAAGGACGGAGCCTTCCTACTGGACCGCCATCAAGAACAAGAGCCATGATGCATCCGGTTCCTATGGATTTACATCCATGCTCATCTACGTTTCTAAAAAGAACGGGAAGTTCTTTCAAGACTATGGCCGTGTCATCCACGACCAAGCCATCTACGGCGTACAGCCTGAAGGCAAACTGAAAGTAGACATAGACTCAACCACATATACATTCCCAGACGGAGAGAAATACACCCTGTGTGTACCCAGGTGGACCATTACCGACTGGTATGCTGAAAACATACAACCCGAAGACATGTTCTGTACGGTCAGGATTCCGCTCCGACATGTGGGAATGGGACAGATGATGTCGCTCGATCCACAAGAGATTGAAGCACTGGCACGCAAGAGTAATTATCCGGAATGGGGCATCAGCGGACGATGCAACTACATTGTCGAACGTGGCGTGCGCCAACTGGGACTCTCCGGCAACAAGGCACAGCATGCAGACCTGACCGTGGAGCTGGGATTCTCCAGCGACATGGGGCTGACCAACAGCCGCTACCCTGAAGAAATCTGCGAAGGACAGGCCCAGGTGAACCAAGGAAGCATGATGGGACTCTCCTACGAACAACTCGACTGCACAACGGAAGACATGGAAAACGTTGACCTATACATGCAATGCCTGGCCGTTCCCGCCCGACGCAATGTAAACGATCCTGATGTCATTGCCGGAGAAAAGTTGTTCTACAAAGCTGGATGCCACCTCTGCCACGTCACGACCCTCCACACCAGGCCAAGAGGCAGCGTGTTGCTGGCCGGTACAGCCATCCCATGGCTGGGAAGCCAAACCATACACCCCTACTCCGACTTCCTCATTCACGACATGGGGTCTGAAATCATGGGTGTAGGCTTGAACGACAACTATGTCAGCGGCCTGTGCATGGGAAACGAATGGCGCACGACTCCATTGTGGGGCATCGGCTTGCAGTCTAAGGTTAACGGCCATACCTATTTCCTGCATGACGGACGTGCACGCAACTTCGTCGAAGCCATCATGTGGCACGGCGGTGAAGGCTATGCATCCCGGCAGAAGTTTGCCAGCTTCTCCAAGACGGAACGCGACCAGCTCGTCAAATTCCTCTGGAGCCTGTAATCAAAAGAAAAGCAAAACAGAAATCAAAAAAGGAAAAACAACAATATGAAGAACAACACATTACGCATCGCTGCCTTTCTGCTGGCAGCCTGCTCAGCCCCTGCAATACATGCAGAAGGAGAGACAGAGACCTTGAACGAGGAGAACACCAATGCCGAAGCGGCAATGGCTGAGAAAGAGAACACCGCCTATGACATGGAGAATGGTGTGCTGCCAATTGCGGACGACCGCGGATTTACGTTACAGTCCAAGGACGGAAACTTTGTTTTCAAGCCATACATGATGCTCCAGTCTACACTGAGCTACCGCTACTATGACGACGTAGGACTGGACAAGGCGTATAACCAGGACAACGTTGCCAATTCGGGATTTGCTGTTCCCTATGCTATTATCGGATTCACTGGAAAAGCATTCGGTAAAATTGACTATAACATCTGCATCAATGCAGCTGCCAGTGGAGGTGCCATCCTGCAACAGGCATGGATTGACTACGCTGTCAGCCCAGCCCTCCGCTTCCGTGCCGGTAAGTTTAAGACTCCGTTCACGGGTGCCTATTTGACGACATTGGGGGAAACGCTGTTCCCCATCATGCCGACATCGCTTACTTCAACAGTCATTATGCCTTATTCGCTCAATGCCGTCACACCGACGATTGGCACAGGATTCGACCTTGGCGTGGAAATGCACGGCCTCATCAACAACCAGTTCGGCTACGAGATTGGCATATTCAATGGAACAGGCAGCAGCGTCAATACAGCAACCAAAGGCTTCAGCGACGACAACCACATCCCATCGTTGCTCTATGCAGGACGATTCACCTGGCAACCCAAGGGAGCCATGCCCATGACTCAAGGAAACGCCAAGATGCAGAACCTTGACAAGATGCTCATTGGCATCAGTGCCAACTATAATAACGAAGCAGAAAATGAAAGTACGAATGACTTCCGTGCCGGACTGGAGTTTGCATGGCTGAAGAACAAATGGTATTTTGCCGCCGAAGGCTACTATATGCATGTAGGATTCACCAACCGTCAGAAAATTGACGAGTCCTTTAACTATTGGGGTGCGTATGCCCAAGTGGGCTATTTCGTCGCTCCCCAGTGGCAGGTAGGTCTCCGCTATGACTGGATGGACCGCAACGGCTCCGGAAAGGATGGTTCGCTGAATGCTCCAGCAGTATCCGTCAACTATTTTGTACCGAAAACCAACATCAAGATTTCCGGAGCATATCAGTATACCGGACGTTGGGGACACGACACACAGCTTGACCGCGATCTCGACGAAATCGGATTGTCCACCCATACTGCGCTGATAATGATGCAGTATGCTTTCTAAACAAACGGCTATGAACAAGTATAACAGTATTGTCATCATCCTGTCATTCCTGGCCTTTGCCTCCTGCGACGACGGAAGGATCTATGAAAAGGACACCTCCTTCAAAGAAGGAAAGATTGTCAAGACCACCGGCACCATTACCGGACTTGACAACTGGCAGACAGGATACAACATTGCAATCGCAGGCTTCGACGACGAAGACCCGTATGCAATCATTTCGCGTGTCATCACTCCCACGGATGCCGAGAAACCACTCAAGATTGTACTGGCAGGCATTGACGACAATGTGACGCACATGGAGCTTTGCGTGCTCAACAGGCTTCGCCAGCGCGTGGTAACCCTACAGGAGTTCCCTCTTGAGGAAACCCGCGACACCATCCGCTTTGATATTGGCAACGTGAATGCCAGTATGTACGGTGTCATACAGAGTCAGTTGTTTAACATAAGCTGTACGGCATGCCACGGAGGAAACGGCTTTGCAGCCGCAGGACTGAATCTGACAGAAGGAAACAGCTATGCCGCCATGCTGAACCAACCTTCAAAGAAGGTGGAAGGACTGAGCATCGTCACCCCAGGCGACAAGGAAAACAGCGTGCTTCACCTGCTGCTGAACACCGACTTATCATCATCGTGGCACCAAAACCACGCCGACATGTTGAACAAAGAGCGGTCTGCCAACCTATTGAAACTCATAGATGACTGGATTGACGGCGGAGCAGACGAATAAGAACAGACTTATGAATACAAGAAAAAGAATAGAACGAGAGGACATCAGTATAGACCTATCCTGTTTCGATGCCGGTAAAGAAGTGAAAGAGTTTCACGTCATCATACAGGCAACCAATCCACACCTGCCCTACACCCGACAGTTGGAAAGCATTCTGAGTGCATACGAAGACATACGGGTGAAGGAACTTGATGGTGCCAAGGCTGTTTTCAAACGCTATTTCCTCAGCGATGCCGCCAATCAAGCAGCAGACATCTATGCCATAGCCGCAGACGGTTCCGACTGTGCCCTCTCCGTCGTACAGCAAGCACCTCTCAACGGTACGAAAATCGCGCTATGGGCCTATTTACAGACCCACGTCGTTGTCAAAGCCAATCCCAGCGGTCTCTTTGAGGTTAGCCACGGAGTATACCGACACCTGTGGAACGGCAGTGCCCACAACCTTGCAGCCAATTCGGAATACCAGACCCGCCTGCTCTTCAACGAATACATCATGCAGCTGGTACAAGAAGGATGCACATTGGCAGACAACTGCATACGCACTTGGTTCTTTGTCAACGATGTAGACCTGAACTACGGAGGCGTGGTACGCGCCCGTAATCAAACGTTCTTCACACAAGGACTCACCCGCGACACCCATTTCATTTCCAGCACAGGCATCGGTGGCCGACAAGCCGACCCGAACGTACTGTCACAAATGGACAATTATGCCATCGACGGTATCCGTACCGAGCAAGTAAAATATCTCTATGCACCGAGCCATCTGAACCGTACGAGCGACTACGGGGTCAGCTTCGAACGCGGAACCTATGTCGATTACGGCGACCGGCGCCACGTCTTTATATCAGGAACGGCCAGCATCAACAACAAAGGTGAGGTCGTACACACTGGCGACATCGTCAACCAGACCAGACGCATGTGGGAAAACGTAGAGGCACTGCTGAAAGAAGCAGACTGCACATTCGACGATCTGGGGCAGATGATCGTCTACCTGCGCGACACCGCCGACTATCAGATTGTCAAGGCGATGTACGAAGAACGCTTTCCTACGCATCCCTACATCATCGTCCATGCCCCCGTCTGTCGGCCGGGATGGCTCATCGAGATGGAGTGCATGGGAGCCAAGCCCATCAACAACACATCATTTGCACCCTTTTAGCCATCATCGGTATGCCGGACATGGGGAAACAGACATCCCTTTCGCTTAAGATGCCGCCCCGTGTCCGGCATTCCATCAGCACAAAAAGCAAGACAACATGCAACAGACAAAGCGGATCATCGCCATCCTTTTCCTTGGAATGCTCGTCCTTCTGGCCTACTCCACCTTCGTGGAACAGGCCCACGGAGCAGACTATGCCCACCAGCACATCTACGGAACCCTCTGGTTCTGCATCCTCTGGGGCATCCTGGCACTCCTTTCTACCATCTATTACATCCGCTGCGTCCCCTCTGGAAATCCTCAGAACTTCCTCAACAAGCTACCAGTCCACCTTCTCCACGCCTCCTTCCTGTTGATACTCATCGGGGCTGCCATCACCCATTTCTTTGGACACGAAGGAGAACTGCACCTACGCCCGAACCACGCCACCAGTCACTACACGGAGAAAACCGACGGAACTTCGATAGAGATGCCGATAGAACTTTCATTGCGAAAGTTCCATATCGTCTACAATCCCGGAACCAATGCCCCTGCCGACTTCGTCAGTGAAGTCACATGGAAAGAGCCTGACGGCAACGAAAGTCACCCTGCTACCATCTCCATGAACAACATCCTGACCACCCATGGCTACCGTTTCTACCAAACATCCTTCGACGAAGACCGACAAGGCACAACCCTCACCGTCACTCACGACCCGTGGGGCATTGCCATTACCTACCTCGGCTATGCCATGCTGGCACTCAGCATGCTCCTCTTGCTCGTCAGCCGAAGAGGAGCGTTCAGGCAACTATTGCACCATCCCGCCCTACGGCGCACGGCTCTCCTGCTCATCCTCCTAAGCACAGGTGGAAGCACCGCCTTGGCTGTTCGCCAGGTTCCCACGGTCAACGCCACGAAAGCCCAAGAGGCGGCTCGGCAGCAAGTCATGTATAACAACCGCGTGGCTCCTTTCAGTACATTGGCCCACGACTTCCTGCAAAAAGTCTATGGCAAGAGTACCTATAAAGGACTCTCCGCCGAGCAAGTCGTTATCGGGTGGATGATGCGACCCGACGCGTGGAAAGCCGAAAAACTCATCAAGATAAAAGACAGCGGCCTCCGCCGACAACTCGCCATCAATGGACGCTATGCCTCCATGGCCGACCTGTTCACCTCCGACGGCCAATACAAGCTCCTGCCACTACTCGAACAAGCCGGACAGAACGCCGCCGACAGCAAACCTCTGCGCGAACTCGACGAGAAAGCAGGCCTCCTGCTCATGGCAGCCAACCAGCAGCTCGTGCAACCTGTCCCCCTCGGCGTTGACAGACTTTCCGACCGACAAGTATCTGCAGAGATTCTCTACAACAACGTGCCTTTCGCTAAAGTCACGTTCATGCTGAACCTCACCCTCGGATTCCTCCTATTCCTCATCCTCGTTGCCAGAGGACACCTTCCCCGATGGTCACAAAGCCTCGGAACCATCCTCCTCGCCGTAGCATTCATAGCCATGACCGTCTCCTACCTGTTGCGTTGGTACATTGGTGGACGCATTCCCCTGGCCAATGGTTTCGAGACCATGCTGTTCCTCAGCATCAGCATCATGCTCTTTACTCTTCTCCTACACCGACGCTTTCCTTTCCTCCTGCCTTTTGGATTCCTCCTATCCGGCTTCACCCTCCTCGTTTCCCATCTCGGACAGATGAATCCGCAGATTACTCCCCTCATGCCCGTCCTCCAGTCACCCCTGCTGAGTAGCCATGTCAGCATCATCATGATGGCCTACGCCCTGCTGGCACTGATTGCCTTCAACGCCATCTACGCACTCATCCTCCTCGCACGCGGTGCCTCCAGCCACACCGTGGAGACCATCACCATCCTCTCACGCCTCCTCCTCTACCCTGCCACCTTCTTTCTTGGCATCGGCATCTTCCTTGGTGCCGTTTGGGCCAACGTCAGCTGGGGCACCTACTGGAGCTGGGACCCCAAGGAAGTATGGGCACTCATCACCTTCATGCTCTATGGAGTAGCCTTCCACCGTCGCAGCATCATCTTCTTGCAATCCCCCAGATGGTTCCATCTCTATCTCATCATGGCTTTCCTTGCCGTCCTGATGACCTATTTCGGTGTAAACTATTTCCTTGGCGGCATGCACAGCTACGCATAAAGCTCCCCCTATACTCCCCGCAACGACAAAAGAAGACTGCTCGCCACAAAAAGCATCTGTTGGCGGGAAAGATAAGAAAAAGACCAAAACAAACCTCAACAGAAGGGATTTTCATGCCTCTGACGGAGCGTAGGCTGGAAGTAACATAGGCTGTTTTACCCAGCAATATAGGCTATATTACCGAGTAATAAAGGGTATATTACAAACCAATATGGGCTCTTTTACAACGAAGAGGCTACTCGCAGACTGCTTGAAACGGGCGCACAAACCCTTCCAGAAGGGCAACGTAGGAAGGTTTCCGTGTGACGACAGAATGGAAGTGTCCTGTAGGAATGTCGTTCGATGAGCAAAAAACAGCACGCCCCGCAGTCTGTTGAGACAGCGAGGCGTGTGCTATTGATGAACTATGCGTTGAACCGAGACTACATACCCAGCAAGTCCTTCAGTTCTTCATAGAACGTATTCCAGTCCGTGAGGGCATCAAAGAGGATGTTGGGTGCACTCTCCTTAAGCCCCTCCTTGATGGCATTGGCGTTTTTGAGCTCAATCATGGCAATCTCCTTCTTCTCTGCAAGGGTGTAGTCATGCTTGCCAATCTTCTTGTGAATCTTGGTCAACCGCTCGGAAGCTTTCTTCCAGTCAGCGAGCGAATAGCTGCCGCTGTTCTGCTGTAACTCCGTGGAGAAGCGATCCAGCTGATTGATTGCCTGTCGCTTGGTAGAGCAAGAGGTTAGCATGAGGAGCCCGAAGAGGGCTACGGCCATGATATTGACTTTCCGATTCATTGTTTTCGTATTAAAGTGATTGTTCCGAACGAAACGACTACTTGGCATAGGCCACGGAGCGGGTCTCGCGGATGACGGTAATCTTTACCTGTCCGGGATAGGTCATTTCGTTCTGGATCTTCGTGGCAATCTCGCCAGAGAGCATGGCGGTCTCGTTATCGTCCATCTTGTCAGCTCCGACGATGACACGCAGTTCGCGTCCTGCCTGAATGGCATAGGTCTTGGTGACACCGGGATAGCTCATGGCAATGGCTTCAAGGTCATTGAGTCGCTTGATGTAGGCTTCCACAATTTCGCGACGGGCACCAGGACGGGCACCGCTGATGGCATCGCAGACCTGTACGATGGGAGCGAGGAGTGTGTTCATCTCCATTTCATCGTGGTGGGCACCAATGGCGTTGCAGATGTCGGCCTTCTCTTTGTACTTCTCGGCAATTTTTGCACCGTAGAGGGCATGGGGCAGCTCGCTTTCCTCGTCAGGTACCTTACCGATGTCGTGGAGCAAGCCGGCTCGCTTGGCTTTCTTGGGATTCAGCCCAAGCTCTGAGGCCATCACAGCACACAGGTTGGCGGTTTCGCGTGCATGCTGCAAGAGGTTCTGCCCATAGGAAGAACGGTATTTCATCTTGCCGACGATGCGTACCAGCTCTGGGTGCAGGCCGTGGATGCCGAGGTCGATGGCTGTGCGCTTGCCGGTTTCTATGATTTCGTTGTCGAGTTGCTTTTTCACCTTGGCCACGACTTCTTCGATGCGGGCAGGGTGGATGCGGCCGTCGGCAACAAGCTGGTGCAGAGCCAAACGACAGATTTCACGACGCACGGGATCGAAGCCGGAAATGACGATAGCCTCCGGGGTGTCGTCGACGACGATTTCCACACCACAGGCAGCTTCCAGGGCGCGTATGTTGCGGCCTTCGCGTCCGATGATACGGCCTTTGACTTCGTCATTGTCAATGTGGAACACACTTACGGAGTTTTCCACGGCAGTCTCGGTGGCTACGCGCTGGATGGTCTGTATGACGATTTTCTTAGCTTGCTGATTGGCGTTGAGCTTGGCTTCGTCCATAATCTCATTGATATAGGAGGCGGCATCCATGCGCGCCTCGTCTTTCAGGCTCTCCACCAGGCGTGTCTTTGCTTCTTCGGCACTGAGTCCGGAGAGTTCTTCAAGCTTGGCGCGCTCCTGACTCTGCATTTTCTCCAATTCTGTCTGGCGCACTTGCAGAAGTTTCTTTTCATTGTCGATGCGCTGCTGCTGCTGCTCGACTTCCTGCTTGCGCCGGTTCATGTCTTCCTGACGCTGATTCAATGAGATTTCACGCTGTTTGAGGCGGTTTTCGCTCTGTTGGATGCGCTGGTTGCGCTGTTGCACTTCCTTCTCCAACTCGCTCTTCTTATTGAGAAATTTTTCCTTTACCTCCAGAAGCTTCT
>CAMHEA010000061.1 GCA_946184025.1 uncultured Prevotella sp. | reverse complement strand
GATTTTCTTCATTATCTCTTCATTATATCACTCGAAATGTCGGATGAACCATATATGCTTCCGAAGCGGCATATCAGGAGCATCTGAAGACAGAACACTTCCAACGCTACAAGCAGGGAACGGCACACATGGTGAAAAACCTGCGGCTCGACACGATGAAGCCGCTCGACCCGGCCATGATGCAGCACATCTTCAGCAAGATGAAATAGCCGGCACGTCGGAAACAACTTATACAGACGGCGGGCGGAAGGGGCTTACATGCCTTTCCGTCCGCCGTCTGCTGACATTCTGTAAGCGGGGAAGAACCCGCCTTCTTCTCGTTTTCCAGCCATTTTGTGGGGCCATTCTCCCACCTGTTTCGCCCCGCCTCCTTCCCCCAAGAATCCTCATCCATCTTGCAACTGCGCCTCCCTTGTTCTACGAAAGTGCCATAGTCGCGAGAATTTTTAATTTATTTTTTGAGAATTAATAAATTATTTTTTGAGAAAAAATAAATTAAAAATTCTCCCCACTGAAGTTTGTTTGATAAACGACTGAGGCTCAGTGGGTTACGAATGGGGAATGAAGGGTGGGGAATGAGAGCCGATTGCGGATGGAAGCGTTTCTTGTTGCAGGTGGAAACGCTTCTTATTCCAGGTCGATGTGATTCACATGGATGTCGTCGTGGAGGAAGATGCGGGCACTTTCCTTGAACTTATCGGCATTTTCCGTAGTGAAATAGCGGCATCGTCCGTTCTTTGTCAGCATCTGCTCCAAGGCTGCATGGCGCATGAGGTAGGCTTGGAGGCTCTCTGCCACATACTCGCTCTGGGGCACGATGCGTACGCCTTGCGGGATGTATTTAAGAATCTTGGGCATGAGAATGGGGTAGTGGGTGCATCCGAGGATGACGGCATCGATGTCGGGGTCAAGGCGCATGAGGTGGTCTATGCGCTTCTTGACGAAGTAGTCGGCTCCGGGCGAGTCGGCTTCGTTGTTCTCGATGATGGGAACCCACAACGGACAGGCCACGCCGGTTACTTGGATGTCGGGGTAGAGTTTTTGTATTTCGAGCCGGTAGCTGTCGCTCTGCACGGTGCCTTGCGTGGCGAGGAGTCCGACGTGGCGGCTTTGGGTGAGCGAGCCGATGACTTCGGCTGTCGGACGGATTACTCCCAAGACGCGTCGGGTGGTGTCTATGGCCGGCAGGTCGCGCTGCTGGATGGTGCGCAGGGCTTTGGCTGATGCCGTGTTGCATCCGAGGATGACGAGTTGGCAGCCCATCTCGAAGAGCTTCATCACAGCCTGGCGGGTGAACTGGTAGACAACTTCGAAGGATCGGGAGCCGTAAGGGGCGCGCGCATTGTCGCCGAGATACAGGTAGTCGTATTCAGGCAGCAGTTGTCGGATGCCGTGGAGGATGGTGAGTCCGCCATATCCGGAGTCGAAGATGCCGATGGGGCCGGGCTGTTGTGGGAAGCGCATGGGTTTGTCTGTTAAATAGGGGCTTTCTGGATGAGCTGCAACAGGTTGGGTAGGGATACAAAAAGGACCTGCCGCAATCAGTGCAGCAGGCCTTTCAGGGTATCGGTAATGTCGTCGCCCAGCGTCGCGTCGACGTAGGGGACGCTCTGTCCGTCGGTGTTGAGGATGAAGGCGTAGGCGCGTTGCCGCCCCAGCTGTTGCACGGCGCGGTCCAGTCGTTCCCTGACGGGCTTCATCTGTTCTTCTTCGGCCTGTTTCAGCTGCTGCTGTGCCTCTTCCCTGAAAGCCGTTCCACGCTGCATGAGTTCCTGAAGCTCGGCCTGCCGTTTGTTGAGGATGGACGGAGCCAGGGTGTGGTAGGCTTCGAGGAAGTCTTCATACTTGTTGTTGAACTCGTCGGCCATGCGCCGTGACTCGGCATCGTATTGCTGTCGCAGGGTCTGCAGACGCTGTTGGGCTGCCGAATAGTCGGGCATGGCGGCCAGTACGGTCTCGTAGGAGAAGTGGGCAAACCGCAGTGTCTGGGCACTGGCCGTACAGGTCAGTGCCATGAGACATGCGATGAGGAGCAGTTTCTTCATAAGACAGGTCGTTGGGGGTGCTTACTTATTTGAGCTGTGCCTTCACCTTGGCTGTCACGTCTTCGCTGATGGCGGTGTTGACGTAGAGCGGCTGGCCGGCGTTCTGCTCCATGATGTAGACGTAGTTGCCTGCCTTGGCTACGGCTTCGATGGCTTTGCGCACCTTGTCGAGTACGGGTCCGAGCTTCTCCTGCTGGAGTTTGTTGAATGCCTGCTGGTTGTCGGCAGCTGTCTGCTGAATTTTCGTGTACATGTCCTGCAAGGCCTGCTCGGTTTCTGCCTGTTTGGTGGCGTTCATCGTGCTCTTGTTCTTGTCGTACTCTTCTGCTTTGCGTTGCAGCTCGTCCTGCATGGCCTTGAGATCATTCTCGTAGATCTTGCCTTGTGCTTCGAGTTCACTCTGCACCTTGATGGCTTCGGGGAGTGACTGGAGGAGTGCCTGAGAGTCGAGGTGACCGAACTTCTGTGCAAATGTGGCCATAGGGGCACAGAGCATCAACATTAAAATAATTTTTTTCATTTTCTTTTTTCTGTTATTTGGTTATTACTCTTGTTTCTTTTCTGTTCTTTTCCCGAAGGAGCAGGGCGGGGGAGGATTAGTTTCCGTAGCCGAGTTTCTGCAAGACTTCGTTGCTGATGTCGATTTTCGGGGAGCCGTAGATGATGCCGGCATCGGCAGAACGGTCGACGACGAGCGAATAGCCGCGCTGCTCGGCAATGTCTTTCACGGCATTGTAGATCTCGTCCTGGATGGGTGTCATCAGTGAGGTGCGCTTCTTGAAGAGCTCGCCTTCAGGACCGAAATACTTGCGCTTGAGCTCGGAAGCTTCTTTTTCCTTCTGCATGATGGCTTCCTGCTTCTTCTGCTTCTGCTCCTGCGAGAGGAAGACAACTTCGTTCTGATAGTTCTTATACATGGTTCCGGCCTCGGTGTTGAGGGCTTCGACCTCAGCCTGCCACTTCTTCGACACCTGATTGAGCTGTTCGTTGGCACGTTCGTAGGCCGGCACGTTCTTGAGGATGTATTCCATGTCCATCAGCGCGAACTTCTGTGCGCTTGCCGTCATGGCCGTTGCGGCCAGAAGGCATATCATCAGCAATTTCTTCATATTCTTCTTTTTCTGGTTTAACATTGGGTTGTCATTGGGTTTGACGTTGGTGGCTTTGCAAGGTTTAGTTGCCTGCTTTCCGGCCCTTGTCTCCCGACGTCTGTTTCCTGTCGTTTAGAACTCTTGTCCGAGGATGAAGTGGAACTGACTGCCGCCTCGCTTGTAGGTGCTTCCGTCGAGAACTTTGTCGAAACCATAGGCCCAGTCGATACCCATAAGGCCGACCATGGGCAGGAAGATACGCACGCCGACACCGGCCGAGCGTTTCATGTCGAAGGGATTGAACTTCTTGGTCTCGTACCAGGCGTTACCGGCCTCGACGAACGTGAGTCCGTAGATGGTGGTGTTGCCCAAGAGGAACGGATAGCGGAGCTCCAGGGAGAAGCGGTCGTAGGCATAGGTGTTGTAGCCGATGCTTCCGTTGTCGTAGCCGCGGAGGGCAATGGTCTCCTCGGCATAGCCATAGGAATAGCCGCTCATGCCGTCACCGCCGACGTAGTAGGTCTCGAAGGGTGATTTCTTGTATTTGTTGTAATGGCCGAGGAGTCCCAGTTCGACGCGGGTCATCAGCACAAAGCAACGCTGGCCGCCCGTCAGTGCGGTGTAGGTCTTCGACTTGAACTTCCACTTGTGGTATTCTACCCATCGGTACTTCTCCTGCTGCTCGGCCTGGTAGTTCGCAGAGTAGGGATCGTTGGCCAGGTTGGCGTAGTCCTTTTTGTCAAACTTCGACCATGGGGGTGTCAGCGACAGCGATACGGTGAACTCTGAACCGCGACGGGGGAAGAGTTGGTTGTCGGTGGACGTGCGGTTGAGCGATACATTGAGGTTCAAGTTGTTCGAGGCACCGTTGGACATGATGAAGTAACGCCAGTTCTTCATCATATAGCGCGTGTATGCCAGCTGAACAGACAACGTAAAGTAGTCGTCGGGCCAACGCAGACGCTTGCCCCATCCCACGCTGGCACCATACATCTGGATGTATTTGTCGGGATCGTAGTAGCTTTCGTAGTTGTTGTAATAGCTGCTGCCATAACCATAGAGATAGTTATAGTAGTTGTTCATCAGTCCGGTGTTGTAGTAGTTGTCCGAAACGGATGTCTGCTTGCTGTAGTAGCCGCCTACGGAGAACTGGATGGGACGCTTGCCTCCGAACCATGCGGTGGAGTAGGACACGTTGTAGGACTGATAGTAACGTCCGTTGCTCTGCGCACCGAGCGAGAGTGTTTCGCCGTCGCCGATGGGCAGGATGCCGCGGTGTTCCTTGTTCTTGTTGAAAAGGTTGCGCATGGACCAGTTGGTGAACTTCAGTCCGACGCGTGCAATGACTCCGGTCTGTCCCCAGCCGAGCGACAGCTCAACCTGGTCGTTGGACTTCTGCTTCAGGTTCCAGTTGATGTCGACGGTGCCGTCCTCGTAGTTCGGTTCTACCTTCGGCGATACGGCCTCGGGATCGAAGTGTCCCATGGAGGCCAACTCGCGTGCAGAACGCTGCAGGGCATCCTTGGAGAAGAGGTCGCCGGGCTTCGTTCGCAGCTCACGGCGCACTACATTCTCGTAGAGACGGTCGTTTCCATTGATTTTTACGCGGTTGATGTGTGCCTGCTGGCCTTCGAAGATGCGCATCTCCAGGTCGATGGAGTCGCCGACGATGTTCACTTCCGTGGGTTGGAGGTTGTAAAAGAGGTAGCCGTTGTTCCAGTAGAGGTTGCCTACGGCATCTTCGTCTTCTGTCAGTCGCTTGTTGAGCAGCTTCTGGTTGTATACGTCGCCCCGTTTCATGTCGAGTACCCGGTTCAGTGCATCTGTGTTATAGACGGTATTGCCCACCCATGTGATGTTCCGAAGGTAGTATTTCCGTCCTTCGTCCACCTTCACATAGACGTTCACATGTTTCTCGTCTACGTTCCATACGCTGTCTTCCAGGATTATGGCATCGCGGTAGCCGTACTCATTGTATTTGCTAATGAGGTTCTTCTTGTCTTCTTCCCATCTTTCGGGTGTATACTTCTTCGGTTTGAAGAAGTTGCTGAACTTTCCAGCCTCGTGTATCTTCGAGAAGGCTCCCTTTGAGAACATGTTTCCCTTGAGTTTCTTCGTCGTCAGCTGAGTGTTGCCGGCGAAGATGATCTCGCGCACCTTCATCTTTTCCTTTTTGTCTACGTCAATGTCAAGGATGACTTGGTTTTTGTTGGTCACATCGTCGCGTTGGCGTATCACGATTTCGGCGTTCTTGTATCCCTTGTCGTCGAAATAGCGTTTGGCCAGCGTCCGGGCGCGGTCAATCATGTTGGGAGTGATTTGTCCTCCCTTGATGAGACCGAGTTTTTTGTCCATGTCCTCTTGCTCAGACTTCTTCAGACCCGTATAGTTGATGGTGGAAACGCGCGGGCGCAGCTTCAGGTGTATGTGGAGGAAGACCTTCTCTCCGACGATAGAATCGGCCGTAATGGACACATCGGAGAACAATCCGTGCTTCCAATAGCGTTTCACGGCTTCGGTTACTTCACTGCCAGGGAGCGAGATGGCTTGTCCTACCGACAATCCCGACACGCTGGTCAACACATAGTCTTCGTATCCTTCCACACCCGACACGGCCAGTCCGCCGATGGTTAGTTCCATTGGCGTGCCTGAATAGGAAATGTCGGGGTTCACAATCTTCTCCTGTGCCATTGCCGTCATGCTTCCCATGAGCATGAATGCGAGCAGCACATACACCTTATTATATATATAAGAGCCTTTCATCAATATGTCTTTTCCTTTATCTTTGTCTTTGTTCGGTTTCCTTCTATTCGCCGTCTTCTATCTGTTGTTCGGTCTTTCCAAAGCGACGCTGGCGTTTCTGGAAGCTCTCGATGGCCTGATGGAGCTCGTCCTCGCCGAAGTCGGGCCAGTAGGTATCGCAAAAGTACAACTCGCTATAGGCAATCTGCCACAGAAGGTAGTTGCTGATACGCAGTTCGCCGCCGGTACGGATGAGTAAATCGGGGTCAGGCATAAAACAAGTGTTCATCCGCTGCGTCAGCGTTTCTTCCGTAATGTCTTCCAGCAGTAGCTTTCCGGCTTTCACATCGGCAGCCACCGACTTGGTAGCTTCGGTGATTTCCCACCGGGAGGAGTAGCTGAGTGCCACCACCATGGTCATGGCTGTGTTGCCGGCGGTATGCTCCATGGTCTCCTTCAGTTTCTGTTGCACGGCCTCCGGCAGTCTGCCCATGTCGCCGATGACGCGGAAGCGTACGTTGTTCTTCATAAAGATCTCGTCTTCCAGCGACGATAGTACAAGTCCCATGAGGGCAGCCACTTCGTCAGACGGACGGTTCCAGTTCTCCGTAGAGAAGGTGTAGAGGGTGAGATACTCTACTCCCAGCCGCGTACATTCCGATGTGATGCGTCTCACGGTGTCCACGCCGGCTTGATGTCCGTAGCTCCGTTCCTTTCCGCGTTCCATTGCCCATCGTCCGTTTCCGTCCATGATGATGGCAATATGTCTGGGGATGCTGTTCTTTTCGTAATTCATTGCATGAAGCATTATGATGATTCTGTATGCCGTCAGTCCTCGTCTTGGTTATGGCAGACGCGGCACTTGGCCATGAAGCTATAGGTAAATGTGAGCGAGAGGGTCTGATAGCAGTCCGTATTCTTGAACAAACCGCTGCTCTTGATGCCGTATGGGTCTTTCACGCCGTCGAGTTCGTCGCTCAGCGAGAAGTGCATGGCCCATTCCACACCGATGTTGGTGCGGTCGCCCATCTTGTATTTCACGCCCACGCCGATGGGGAGGTTGGCCGAAAAAACATTCTTCTTTTCCCCGCCTTTGGTGTTGGTGAACGTCGCTCCGAGTCCAGCAAAGACAAAGGGAGCCACGCGCTTGGCACCGCGGTATTCCTTTCCGGTGCCATAGGGCCAGAAATTATATTCATAGGTGAGACTCAAGTCTACCAGTGTGTTGTCAAAAGTATAGGGATTGTCGGCAAATGGGGGATAGTATGTTTCCACATCGGTCGACTTTCCTTTCATCTTTCCATAGCTGAGGCTTGCCTTCAGTCCCATGTAGGTGTCGAAATTGTAGCGTGCCACCAGTGTTGCCGAGGGTTGCAGGTCCTTCGTCAGATTGCCGTTGAAGTCGCCCAGATAGCCCATCAGTCCTCCACCCGCACCGATTTCCATGCGGTATTCCTGATCGTCCTGCGCCATGACAGCCGCCGACATTGTCAGTCCGATGATGATTAAAATCCTTTTCAGCATGGTTTGTCTTGCTTTCTACACCAACAACATCAGTTCAAGAATCCCAGACGGTTCAGCCGTCCGCGCCATACTTCGCCGGCATTGTCCACAATCCAGATGTAGCTGTCGCCGTCTGTGGCTGCGCCGAAGGCCGTCAGCCCCGTCGCCAGTCCCTCGGGCAGCGGATAGCTGGCCTGCGTTTTCCAGGTGATGCCGCCGTCGCGACTCAGCAGGAAGGGTTGCAGGGCTCCGTCTTTCAGTCCCGTGGCCAGCACGAAGCCGTCGTAGGGTAGGAGTGTGAGGTTTGCATAGGCAGGAGCTGCATATCGGTGGTCACCAGCAGTGTCTACGAAGGTCCACGCATAGGCTGTTGACGGGGTTGTCGTGTCGGCCATCCGCGTCCACACCTGTGCATAGCTGTCGCCCGAGTTGCCTGCCAAGATGATCCGTTCCATGCCGGAAGTCGTCTTGACGGGCATATAGGTATAGGCTAAATCCGTCATAGGCAGAACCGCCTCTGCGTCGTCCACGGTCTCTTCCGTCCAGTCCGTACCATTTTCCGAAGCCATCAGCTTGCCGTCGGCATTATAGCCGAAGAGCTGTCGGCTGCCGCAGGCTATCAGCTGTGTGACAGGCACCTCGTCGGCAAGCGTCGTCCATTCGCCGTAGACGTAAGTTTTCAAAGCCGTACCATCCAGGACAAACAGCGTTTCTTGGTTTGTCACCACGTTTTTCCAGGCTTCTGCGCCCAGCATCAGGTCCGAAGCCGTCCACTGGCTGCCGTCGGAAGAAGCCTGATACATCTTTGTCGACGCGCCGTCGAAGCCAAACAGGCAGAGTCTGCCGTCCGCAGCCACCAGCCGCATGGCTTGTAGCGATTGGAAGTCGTCCACGGTGCCCATGCTGTTCCATACAAACACGTCGCCGTCCTGCTGATGCACGTTCACCTTCACCTCATAGTCGCGCCATGAACGGCCGTCCTGCGACAGCACGCGAACCATGCGCGGCTCAGAGAAGTCAATGGAGTCAGCCGTCAAGATGACATAGCTGTCATCGTCGGTGAGGTTCTTCAGATAAGCCGTACCGCCGTTCTTGGTCGTTGCAGAGACCACGATGCGTGCAGCATTGGTGCCGTAAGGCAGCGAGTCGGGGTTGTAGATTTTTCCGTTCAGTTGGTCGATGTAGAACTTATAGTCCGATCCTGTCACGGAAACGGCATAGATGCTGTCCTCGCCTTGGGAACTGAGCGTGTGCAGGTATTGCTTTGCTCCTGAGACATAGAAGCTTGTCAGGGCCGCATCGCTGGCATAGGTGTATTCTTCCTCGTCGTCTTTTCCCATGCAGGAAGCCATCACCCAGACAGCCAGCAGGCACAGGATAAGAGATACTATATTCTTTTTCATGTAGCTACAATTTTCCAATTTAGGTGCAAATGTACGGAGAATTCCGTAAATATAACGCCTTTTCCACCTTTTATTATGTAAAATAAGGAATAAAACCGCATTTTTTAAGTTTGTTTATGACATTCTTCTCAGCGCAGACGTGGATACGCCGTGTCCCAGATCAGGAGGATGCAACGAAAGAGGGGCGAAATCCCTTCGCCCCCCTACGGTCTTTAATCTATCCGGATGTTGGTGTGGGTCAGTGCGACGATACAGAGTATGGTCATCAGCAATGCACCGCCAAGCATCACGGTCGATTCTACATCTAATAACATAAATCTTTACCTTAAAAAATCTATCAAACTACTAACCTAATGAAACAAAATGTTCTCCCGAACACGCTGCAAAGATAAGTCAAACCATCTGTACTGCCGACTTTCTGATGAGACTTTTTTCGGCTTTTCCTTTGTTTTTTGACGCAGGTCAACTTTTGTTTCCTGCGTTTCCTGCACCCGTTTTCCAGTTTTTGGACATGTGCCAAAGCAAGATTCCCGCAACCGTTTCCGGCTGCGGGAATCCCTTTGCTTTATGAAAACTAAAAACTTTAGAGTTGCGGACCAGCTGCCACGAGAGCCTTGCCAGCCTCGTTGCCTTCGTACTTCTTGAAGTTCTTGATGAAGCGAGCGGCCAAATCCTTTGCCTTCTCTTCCCACTGAGCAGCGTCAGCGTAAGTGTCGCGCGGATCCAGGATGTTCGTGTCAACGCCTTCAAGCTCTGTCGGAACCTCGAAGTTGAAGAAAGGAATCTTCTTCGTAGGTGCGTTCAGGATGGCACCGCCGAGGATTGCGTCGATGATACCGCGGGTATCCTTGATAGAGATACGCTTGCCGGTACCGTTCCAACCCGTGTTTACGAGGTAAGCCTTGGCACCGCTCTTCTCCATCTTCTTTACCAGCTCCTCAGCATACTTGGTAGGATGCAGTTCGAGGAAGGCCTGGCCGAAGCAAGCAGAGAAAGTAGGTGTGGGCTCGGTGATGCCACGCTCCGTTCCGGCGAGCTTAGCGGTGAAGCCGGAGAGGAAGTAATACTTCGTCTGTTCGGGATCGAGGATGGATACCGGAGGCAGTACGCCGAAGGCGTCAGCACTCAGGAAGATGACGTTCTTAGCCTCGGGACCGGCACTCTTGCCGTTAACGTTGGCAACAATCTTCTCGATGTGCTCGATGGGGTAGCTCACGCGGGTGTTCTCCGTTACGCTCTTGTCAGCGAAGTCAATCTTGCCGTCTTCTGCAACGGTCACGTTCTCGAGCAGTGCGTCGCGCTTGATGGCGTTGTAGATGTCGGGTTCGCTCTCCTTGTCGAGGTTGATTACTTTTGCATAGCAGCCGCCTTCGAAGTTGAACACGCCGTTGTCGTCCCATCCGTGCTCGTCGTCACCGATCAGCAGACGCTTCGGGTCGGTAGAGAGGGTGGTCTTACCGGTACCGGAGAGACCGAAGAAGATGGCCGTGTTCTTACCTTCCATGTCGGTGTTGGCAGAGCAGTGCATAGATGCCATGCCCTTCAACGGCAGGAAGTAGTTCATCATGGAGAACATACCTTTCTTCATTTCGCCGCCGTACCAGGTGTTGATGATAACCTGTTCCTTGCTGGTTACGTTGAAGACAACAGCGGTCTCTGAGTTCAGACCCAGTTCCTTGTAGTTCTCAACCTTAGCCTTGGAAGCGTTGTAGACGATGAAGTCGGGTTCGAAGTTTTCCAGTTCTGCCTCGGTAGGACGGATGAACATGTTCTTCACGAAGTGTGCCTGCCAAGCTACTTCCATGATGAAGCGGACGGCCATGCGGGTGTCTTCGTTGGCACCGCAGAATCCGTCAACAACGAACAGACGCTTGTTGCTCAGCTCCTTCTTGGCGATTTCCTTGACGGCTGCCCATGTCTCCTTGGATGCAGGATGGTTGTCGTTCTTGTATTCTTCGGATGTCCACCATACGGTGTCCTTAGAGTTCTCGTCCATTACGATGAACTTGTCCTTCGGCGAACGGCCGGTGTAGATACCGGTCATCACGTTCACTGCGTCAAGTTCAGTGTTCTTGCCGACCTCAAAGCCCTCGAGGCCTTCCTTGGTCTCCTCTTCGAACAGCTGCTCGTAAGACGGATTGTAAACCACTTCAGTTGTTCCGGTGATACCGTACTTCTCTAAAACTGACTTATCAAACTTTGCCATGTGTTATAATTATTGATGTTAAAATGAATATGCGTAGTTTTTACCTTAATAATAAATCGGCGCAAAGATAAGAAAAATCCGTTGCACTGACAAAGATTCCATCCCAAAATCGCCCGGCTGTAAACCTTATTTAGGTTAAAGAAAACAAAAATCCTGCCATCCGGCGGACATTTGCTATTTAGACTTTGCAAATATAAAGGATAATCTTTACCTTTGCCCATGAAAAGCAACAGCATATCATGCAGACAATCAATTTCAGCGAACAGAACTCCGTCATCAAGCAATATCTGGCGGAACTGAGAGACAAAAAGTATCAGCAGAACCGACTGCTCTTCCGTAACAACATCGAGCGCATCGGTGAGATGATGGCCTACGAACTGTCGAAGACCCTCGACTACAAGCCGAAGACCATCAGCACGCCGCTGGGAACCATCGACACGCAGCTGCCCAAGGACGACATCGTCATTGCAACGGTGCTCCGCGCAGGACTCCCTTTCCATCAGGGATTCCTCCATGTGTTCGACCATGCCGACAACGCCTTTGTGTCCGCCTTCCGCATGTATACCAACCGCGAGCATACGGAGGTGGGCGTGCATGCCGAATACATGGCTTCGCCCAGCGTCAAGGGCAAAACCCTCATCATTGCCGACCCCATGCTGGCCACGGGTGGCTCCATGGCTGCTGCCGTCGAGGCTCTCTGCAAGACGGGCAAGCCTCACCGCATCCATGTGGCTTGCGTCATTGCGGCACCGGAAGGCATCCAAACCGTTCAGGACGTGCTTCCCGACGATGCCACGATTTGGTGTGCCGCCATCGATCCGGGCATGAACGAGCACAAATACATCGTTCCCGGCTTTGGCGACTGTGGCGACCTCTGCTACGGAGAGAAGCTCTGAACCGTCCCAGACAACCATCCTTCGACCCTGTTTTCGGCCCGCTTGTTAACTCATTGAGCCTCAGTGAGTTAACAGGTGGGCTTTGGCCGTGAGAATTTTTAATTTATTAATTGAGAATTTTTAATTTATTTTTTCAGAATTAATAAATTAAAAATT
>CAMHEA010000060.1 GCA_946184025.1 uncultured Prevotella sp. | reverse complement strand
TCAAAAAATAATTTATTAATTCTCAAATAATAAATTAAAAATTCTCGCGACTGAGCCTCACTTGGAAGATGACTGTAGTATTTTTGGGTTGTGGAGGAGGTTTTAGGACCGTTAGGGAAGGCTGTTTGTCTATGGAATCGTTCCGTTTGTGTACTAAAAGCAACGCTTGCTCTTTTTGTGGCGGTTGCCAGTCGGCATCGCGTTAAACGAACGTTCGATTTTTGCGTCTATTATGGTGTAACTTCCTCGGAAAGAATATGAAGAAAACAAGTATATTGATGTGGATGCTGCTGTTGCCGATGCTGGCAATGGCACAGGACAGGACGGTGAGCGGATGGCTTCAGGATCGCGACACGAAGGAAGCTGTTCCGTTTGTGACGGTACAGGTGTTGAAGAGCGACAGTACCTTTGTCACGGGTACGGTGAGCGACGATGAAGGCAGTTTCCGTGTGGAGCTGCCTGAGAATGGACGTTACATCGTGAAGCTGAGCAGCGTGGGCTACAAGACGGTGTGCCAGAACGTGTCTGTTTCGGACGATAAGGATGTCGACCTGGGACGTATTCAGATGGGGGCCGATGCCATTATGCTCAAAGGAACAACCGTGACGGGACAAGCTGCGAAGGTGGTTCTGAAGGAGGATACGTTCCAGTATAATGCCTCGGCCTATAGGGTGCCCGAAGGTTCGGCCGTTGAGGCGCTTGTAAAGAAGCTCCCGGGAGCCGAGGTGAGCGACGATGGTACCATCAAGATCAATGGTAAGGAGGTGAAGAAGATTCTTGTCGATGGTAAGGAGTTTATGACTGGCGACACAAAGACTGCGCTGAAAAACCTTCCTACATCTATTGTGGAGCGCGTGAAAGCCTACGACCAGCAGAGCGACTTGTCGCGCGTGACGGGTATTGACGACGGAAACGAGCAGACGGTGTTGGACTTCGGCATCAAGCCGGGTATGAACAAGGGGCTTTTCTCCAACATCGACCTTGGCATCGGAACCAAGGGACGCTACGCCGAGAAGCTGATGGGGGCCTGGTTCAACTCAAAGGCAAGAGTGATGCTGTTCGGCAACGCCAACAACGTGAATGATGTGGGGTTCGGCGGAGGCTCGCGCGGTGGCTTCGGACAGGTGCGACAGGGACTGAACGCCACGAAGATGATGGGCGTGAACTTCAACTACGACGTGACAAAGCTGAAGATGGACGGAAGTGTGCGGTGGAACCACAGCGACGGTGACCTCAGCACCCGTGTGTCGAGCGAGAACTTTGTCTCCAACTTGGGTTCGTTCACGAACAGCAGGGCGCAGAACTATACCCGTTCCAATTCGTGGGACTTCCGGTACCGCCTGGAATGGCAGCCCGACAGCCTCACCAACATCATGTTCAGGCCCAATGCGCAGTTCTCAACGAGCGACGGCCGCACCGTCAGTACGTCGGCCGCCTACAACGAAGACCCCTACGGCTACTCGACTACGCCTTTGGAACAGGACGTGATAGACCAGATGGCTGCCTTGGGACTGATGGTCAACACCCAACGCAACACGACCATCACCTATGGCGAGAACAAAAGTGTCGGATCCATGCTCCAGCTGAATCGAAAGCTCAGTGCCAACGGACGGAATGTGACCTTGGTCGGTAATGTCAGCTACGCCGACAAGGCTTCCAACAGCCTCTCCTTGCAGAACGTGCACCTCTATCAGGTGATGAACCAGCTGGGAACGGACTCTACCTATCAGACCAACCGCTACAACCTCATGCCGACGAAGAACTGGAGCTATTCGCTTCAGACCACCTACAGCGAACCGCTGGCTCCGAGAGTGTACTTGCAGTTCTCCTATCAGTATCAGTACGCCTTCAGCAAGAGCGACCGTGCCACCTATGACTTCTCTAATCTGGGCGAAGACTTCTTCGGTGGCATCAGACCTGCCTATCGCACATGGGACAGCTATCTTTCCCTGCTCGACCATCCGATGGACAGCTACCTTGACACCGACCTCAGCCGCTATTCCGAGTACCGCACCTATACCCATGAGGCACAGGCCATGCTCCGCGTCGTTCGCGACAAATACCGCCTGAATGTAGGCATGATGGTGCAGCCGCAACGCTCGCGCTATATGCAGGACTACCTCGGCGTGCACACGGACACCGTCCGCAACGTCGTCAACTGGAGTCCTACGCTTGATTTCCGTTACCGTTTCAACAAGCAGAGTAACCTGCGCGTCAACTACCGAGGCACAACTACGCAGCCTTCGATGAGCGATCTGCTCTATATCGTGGACGACAGCGATCCGTTGAACGTGAAAATAGGTAATCCCGGGCTGAAACCGGCCTTCACCAATCGTTTCCGCCTGTTCTATAATACCTATCTGCAGAGCCATCAACGCAGTGTGATGACTTTCCTGAACTACTCCAACACGCGCAACAGCATCTCTAACAAGGTGACCTACGACCAAGCCACGGGCGGACGAACCACGCAGCCAGTCAACATCAACGGCAACTGGGACCTGAACGGAGCCTTGATGTTCAACACCGCCATTGACTCGGCCGGCGTATGGAACCTGAACACCTTCACGACAGCCGGATACAACCATTATGTGGGCTACCTGTCCTTGCAACGCAATGCCGATGCACAACGGAACATTACCCGTTCCACCTCCTTTGGCGAGCGACTTTCGGCCAGCTATCGCAATGCCTGGCTGGAGATTGAGCTGGACGGATCGGTCAACTACACTCATTCACGCAATCAACTGCAAAGTTCCAGCAACCTCGATACATGGCAGTTTGCCTATGGAACGAATATTAGTCTGACGTTGCCGTGGGGCACTGCCGTCTCGACGGATATCCACGAGAACAGCCGACGGGGCTACAGCGATGCGTCGCTCAACACGAACGAGCTGGTTTGGAACGCGCAGGTGAGCCACAGTCTCCTTAAAGGTAATGCCCTGACGTTGAGCGTTCAGTTCTATGACATCCTGCACAACCAGAGCAACCTGACGCGGGTCATCAACGCAATGCAGCGTACTGACACGGAATATAACAGTATCAACTCCTACATCATGTTCAAAGCGTCCTACCGACTGAATCTTTTCGGCGGACGGGAGAACATGCGCCGACCTGGCGGTGACGGCCCGGGCTTCGATCGCAACGGCCCCGGCATGGGACCGCGGGAGGCTTCTGGCACGCGTGGTGGCGGAGGAGGCTTTGGCGGTGGCCGTCCGCGCGGAGGCGGGGGTGGCTTCGGTGGCCCGATGATGGCCTATTGACCAATGCCGTTTCCATTGCAAACGAGATAAAAAGAAAGCACGCTCATGCTCCATTGCGGCATGAGCGTGCTTTTCTTTATAATAGATTGGAAGGCCAATCTCAGTCGTCCCAGATGTCGTAGTGCGGCAACAGGGTGTCTTCGGTGGTGTCGTCGCTCCATGCTTCTTCTTCGTCGAAGGTGGGCTGGGGCTTTGCATCTGCATTCTGTGCATTCTCTCCGATGGAGTTATTATAACCGATCATCAGCGTTTCTGGCTTGATGACATGGATTTCCGTTAGCGGGGTGTGGTATGGATGTATTGTTTTCATGCTTTTTTCTGTTGTTATATATATAATAAGGTGTATGGGGGTGGAAGTTATCTGACGACGAATTTCTTGCCGTTCTTGATGTAGATGCCTCCCGTCAGGGGTTGGCTGTTGCTCATTTTGCGTCCTTGCAGGTCGTAGACGGCAGCATCTGTCGTGATGGAGCCGTTGGCTTGACGGATGGTTGTCACGGTTTCGGACTCGGAAGGAGTCGCGGGTCTCTCAGCAATGACGAAGGAGAACGGCTTGGCTTCGCCTGCTCCGGCCTCGTCTCCGACGGGAATGAGCTCCGGCAGACTGAGATAGCATTTGTAGTTGGGCAGGATGCCGCCAGTGCAATAACGGAATTCACCATCCTTCAGGACATAGTTGGTCGTGTTGATGCCGTGTGTTGGCACTTCCTCTTTGGTTGACTCGTCTTCCACATATCCGTTACCAACGAGCAGGTTCACCGTTGGAACAGTAGCCTCGCTGGTTGCGGGGATGGGGTAAAGTTCTCCGTCCACGCCCGTTCCGCGGATCAGTACGCCTGTGCCTGCGGGCAGTTTCCCTGCCGGCTCCAATGTCAGCGTGTTGGATTCGGCATCATATCCCGTCACGATATAGGCTTCCAGCCTGTTCGCTTCATTGTAGAGTCCATGTATATCCGTAAAATCCAAATCTTTGTCGAAGCTGAATGTGCGCCATTCCTTCCCATATTGCAGCATGGGATAGAGCCGCTCGCCCATTTTGTATCCATTGTTCGGGTTAGATTCGAAAAGTAGAATATTCCGATATCCGTCTAAAACAGACATTGGTGTATAAGCTTCCTTGACGTTTCCTTTTATAGATGCTGTCGTATTAAACGTAGAGAATTTGACCGTCTCTACAACTTGTAATGGCGTTAAATAGATTTTATTGCCAGACACTCCTCTGTTTTGTATCTTTTTGGTATTTGGATTGATGATGACTGAATCCCAAGAGACATAGTTTGAAAGTCCATACTGTGGTATGGCATTCGTGAATTGGCTGAGAAGTTCTTCTTCTGTATGAATTTGCACGCTCCAAGTCCATTCAACTTTAAATCCTGCATAGGTTAAATAGTTATCAGAATAGTATGAACTCCATGAAAAATATATTGGATACCAAAAGGTTTTCGGATTTCCTATTCCCAAAGTCTCTGCTGCAAAGGATGCGTTAGACATATCCAGTGTTTTTAAATTTCCTCCAGTTTTGTCACTTATGGTATGTGGTTCTTTTGTTGCTATGTAGCCGTTGAGCCAGCGAAGAACAATACAGTCGGCGTAGTTGATCGTACCATTGATCTTTAGAGATGTAATGTCTTTCCATCCTTCATTCTCTGCATTAGTCAAATCATAATCAGGATTAATCGCAGCCAAAGCAGTATTGAGTGGTGAGCATTTAGCTGCGTCTTGTATGGAGGTGTAACCATCAAGGTGCGTTTCAGATGCACCTTTATACGATAAGAACTCTTCCGTCACTCCCGTACTGTTGACCGTCACTTCCACCTTGTCGGCGATGGCATTCAATGGTAATAGGCACGCCAATGCCCATGCTAAAATTTTCGTTTTCATTTTCCGCTTAAGTTTGGTTTATACTAAATTATACATAAAAAAAAGTGCGAACTAATTGTAGCCATTATAAGTACAGAGGTCGTGGATTACCCATCACAATACAATGATACAACAGCCCACACCTAAAGGTATAATCATCCCTCTACAGGGGTCATAAACCTATAGTGTGAACATGATTGCATATTATCTCTTGCGATTAGAAATTTCCACGTTTCTGTACAAAGACAATACGTCAAAAATGTGCCAACAAAAGTCGGATTTCCCTTGTGTGGAGCCGCTTGCACCACGGAAATATCCGCTGCAAAGATACGAAGTTTATTTTTTTTGGCAAAAGAATGTAGGATGTTTTTATCTGATATTTCTTTTTGCTGAACGTCTTTTCCTGTGTGGTTTTCGGGATTTTGAGCCTCCCTTGTAACTCGCTGAGGCTCAGTGGTTTGCCAAACGGGCTTTGGTGGGTAGAATTTTTAATTTAAAAATTCTCAAAAAATAAATTATTAATTCTCAAAAAATAAATTAAAAATTGTCGCGACTGTGGCACTTTCGGAGAACGGCTGAGGCTCGTGGGCTGAAAGAGTGGGCTTCAGACGGAAGGAGATTCATAGGGAAAGAAGGTGGGATGGAGGAAGGGGCAAGGGTGTCTTGAGGTGGGGTGGGGAACAGTTTCGAGGTACCCAGGACCTCGAAACTTCGTTTGTTCCGCCGCTTTTGAAGAAAAACTATCGTTCGTTGATGATGTTCTCGATGTCGGTGGGGAAGTATTTCATCTCAAGGATGTGCTCCTTTTCGGCGATGGTGTCGGGAGTGTCGTCGGCGGTGAGGGGTGTGCGGTGTTGCAGGATGATCTCTCCGCCGTCGCATACGTTGCTCACCCAGTGTACGGTGTAGCCGGTCTCGGTTTCGTGGGCATTGTAGACGGCTTCGTGAACATGATGACCATACATGCCTTTACCGCCATATTTGGGCAACAGGGCAGGGTGGATATTAATCATTCTATGCTCGAAAGCCTCCACCAGGAAGGGGGGCGTCATCAGAAGGAAGCCAGCCAGTACGATGAAGTCGATGTCGTATTTGCTGAGCAGAGGCATAAGCATCGCCTCGTCGTTGAATTGAGGCTTGGGGAGTATGGCTGTTGGAATGCCTAAGCGTTGTGCCCTGACAAGTGCATAGGCATCGGCTTTGTTGCTGACAACAAGCTTTACGCTTACGGTGGGGTGTCCGCTGAAGTGGCGGATGATATTTTCGCAGTTTGTTCCACTTCCTGATACGAATATGGCGATGTTAGTCATAATGGTAATTGGGGTTGGTTGTCTTGTTTTTATATAAGGAGGGCGTTGACAAAATGGCTATTCCAGGTCCTCCTCGTCGTCGAAGTCGAAACCGAAAAGTGCCGGCTCGACAAACGCTTCCATGGCGCGTCGGTCTTTCTTGGTGGGACGGCCCGTGCCGCGTGCGCGGTCGACGAATCCGCTGATACGGCTCATCTCCAGCAGCTCGTATTGCTTTGGATCGGTGACGTTCTCATAGATTTCCGGCAGGAGCTTGGCTCCCACGCGTTGCTCGATGGCCTTGAGGACACGGAAGGAGTAGGTGACGGGCGGCTTCTTTACATGCACGGTCTCGCCCTCCTTGAGCGGGCGCGAGGGCTTCACGGTGGTTCCGTTGACCATGACGCGTCCGTTCTTGCAGGCATCTGCGGCTATGCTCCGCGTCTTGAAGATGCGTGCAGCCCACAGCCATTTGTCTATTCTTGCTTCCATTTCTTTTGGGCATTTAGGATTTGGGCATTTGGGTGTTTAGGATATTGGGCTTGTCATTTCTCATTTGGCGTTTATGATTTAACCTACCGGGCGTTTATCCTTTTCCCTTTCCCACCTTGTTATATTGATTCATGGTGATGTCGATGCCTGCGAGGACGAAGCTGCGGATGATGTCTACGGCCACGTCTATGGCCGGCTGGAGGGTCTGGAGCTGCTCGTCGCTGTATCGGCCGAGCACCCATTGTATCTGCTGTCCTTGTGGATAGTCGTTGCCAATGCCCATGCGCAGACGCGGATAGTTCTGTCCGATGAGTTGCTGGATGTGTCCCAGGCCGTTGTGTCCTCCGTTGCTCCCATTGCCTTTGAGGCGGAATTGTCCGAGGGGGAGGGCCACGTCGTCGCTGATGACAAGCAACCGGCTTTGCTCAATGTTCTCCTTGTTGAGCCAGTAGCGTACGGCGTTGCCGCTGAGGTTCATGTAGGTGGTGGGCTTCAGGAGGATAACCTTCCTTCCCTTGATGCTGGTTTCAGCGACGTATCCGTAGCGTTTGTCCTCAAAAACAATATTGGACGCTTTGGCAAAAGCGTCCAATACCATGAATCCTGTGTTGTGCCGGGTCTCTGCATATTCCGTACCTGGATTGCCGAGACCCACAATCAGATATTTGTCCATTAGCTATGTAGCTTTGTTTCCTGTCTGATGCGCTGCGGCGATTACTCTGCAGCTTCGGCGGCAGCGGCAGAACGTGAAGCACGGGTAGCCTTCACGGAGCAAACAACTACCTCCTTCGGCGTAGCGAGTTCAAGACCTTCGAAGCTCAGTTCGCCCACCTTGATGCTCTTGCCGAGCTCCAGAGCGGTAACGTCGATGTCGAGCTGCTCGGGAATGCTCTTATAGGGAGCTGTTACGTTCAGCTTGCGTACGGCCAGGTTGAGCTTACCACCGGCCTTTACACCTTCAGCCAGACCGTTGAGCTTAACGGGAATGCCGACAGTGATGGGCTTCGTCTCGTTCACTTCATAGAAGTCGATGTGGAGCAGGGCATCGCTTACCGGATGGAACTGCAATTCCTTCATAATGGCAATGTGGTTCTTGCCTTCGAGCTCGATGTTTACGACGTATACATGCGGTGTATAGACAACCTTGCGGAGGTCAACGAAGGGAACGCTGAAGGCTACGGCCTCGGGCAGTCCGTTCTCACCTTTCTTTTCACCATAGATGTTACAGGGTACCAGACCTTCCTTGCGGAGTTCCTTGGTTGCCTTCTTGCCAGCGTCTTTGCGCAGCTGGCCTTTGATGCTGATTTCTTTCATAATGTTGTGTTACTCTAAATTAAGTTGTAAATAATAATGTTTTGTGCCTTAATTCACCATCACACGTTGTTGGTTCGTGACAGGAACCGCACCTGGGCAGATTCCTGCTGATGCTGTAAAAAGCGGGTGCAAAGGTAGCGAAAAGTTCGGAAATGACCAAGGATGAGCGAAAAAAGTATGAAAGAAGGACACAAAAAAGTGGCATTTCTTGCATATTCGGGGGGAAATAGTTACTTTTGCATCCGAAAGATTAAAAGAAAACACAATAAAGGAAAGATGATAAACAGAGAATTAATACGCATAAAGATAGTCCAGTTAACCTACGCATACTATCAAAACGGAAACAGAAACATCGATAATGCAGAAAAGGAACTGTTGTTCAGTCTCTCCAAGGCTTACGATTTGTATAATACGTTGTTGGCACTGATTGTTGCCGTGACCCAGGAAGAACGTCTCCGGGTGGAAATTGGCATTCAGCGAGCCAAGCGCGAACGAAAGGAAGAACCCTCCCTGCGGTTTGCCTACAACCAGTTTGCCGTGCAGCTGGAGGAAAACCGGCAACTCAACGAATTCATGGAAGCCCAGAAAATCACCTGGCGCGACGACATCGAGATTGTGCGCAAGCTTTGCGACCAGATCGAACAGAGCCAGATGTATCAGGACTATATGGCGGACGAGGACACTTCCTACGATGCCGACCGCGAAATCTGGCGGAAAATATACCGTCGGCTCATTCAGGACAACGAAGACCTGGAGCAGATCCTGGAAGACAAGAGCCTGTACTGGAACGACGACAAGGCCATTGTCGATACGTTCGTGTTGAAGACCATCAAGCGGTTTGACCCGAAAAACAAGTCGAAGCAGGAACTCCTGCCCGAATACAAAGATATGGAGGACAAGGATTTTGCCTGCCGGCTGTTCCGTGCGACCATCCTCAACTCCGACACTTACCAACGCTACATGAGCGAGACCAGCCGCAACTGGGACTTTTCGCGGCTTGCCTACATGGACGTGGTCATCATGCAGATTGCTATTGCGGAGATGCTCACCTTCCCGAACATCCCCGTCAACGTCACCATCAACGAGTATGTAGACTTGGCCAAGCTCTACAGCACCCCTCGCAGTGGCGGTTACATCAACGGAATGCTCGACAGCATCGCACGCTATCTGATTGATACGGGCAAGATGTTCAAGACAATGGCAGCTCCAAAGGGCAATGTGGCCGCAGAAGAGGAGCCCGCCGGCGAGGAAAATGAATCCGAAGAATAAACAATTTAAATACAGATTATGAATACATCCTTATTATTAGCAGCTCAGGCACAGCAGCAACAGAGCATGATGCCTATGCTTATTATGATGGCAGCCATCTTTGTGATCATGTGGCTGTTTATGATTCGTCCGCAGCAGAAGAAACAGAAAGAGATACGCGCATTCCAGAACTCGCTTCAGGAAGGAACGAAAGTCGTTGTCAGCGGCGGCATCTATGGCACGGTGAAGCGCATTGACTTGGCAGCCAACGTCATTGAAGTTGAGATTGCCAAGGGAACGGTGATCCGCGTAGACAAGAACTACGTCTTTGCCGACGCAGCCTCGTCCATGCAGGGTGCCCAAGCCAAGTAAGAACCCAAGCGACAACAGCAAGCGAAACTTCACGGATGACCATCAAGTCGTTGCGTACATATAGCATAGTCAGGAACTTCTTGTTCAGAATGGTGAACAAGGAGTTTCTGATTTTTTTGTTTTTTCTCGTCCTGAGTGGCATCTTCTGGCTGTTGATGACCCTCAATCAGACGTTCGAAAAGGAATTGAGCGTGGATGTGCGGTTGGTGAATGTGCCAAAGAATGTGGTCATTACCAACGACATGGCTGCTACCATCCGTTTCACCCTGAAGGACAAAGGCTATATGATTGGCGGCTACCTCTATGGCAAATCGCTTCGGCCCATCGTCATAGACTTCTCCAATTATGCCAACGGCAAGGGACACGGCGTGGTGCCGGCATCTGACTTGCAGAAGCAAATCGCCCCGCAACTCTACAAGTCTACGGCCATCATGGGCATGAAGCCAGACAAGCTGGAGTTTTATTACAACTTCGGACGCAACAAGAAAGTGCCAGTCCGCATGTTGGGAGGAATCACCCCAGACAACGGCTACTACCTTTCCCACTTGTCCTTTTCGCCCGACAGCGTAATGGTCTATGCCTCGCAGTCGCTGCTCGACAGCATCAACGTGGTCTATACCGAGCATCAGCGCATCGTCAATTTCCGTGATACGCTCACCCGTGAGGTCTCCTTGCGCAAGGTACGGGGAGCCAAACTGGTGCCGTCAGTGGTTCAGCTCAAGCTGTTTCCGGACATTCTGACAGAAGAAAGTGTGGAAGTGCCCATCGAAGCGGTCAACATGCCGGCCGACAAAGTGCTCCGCACCTTCCCCTCGAAGGTGAAGGTGACCTTTGCCGTCGGAGCCAACCGCATGCGGCTGATGCCGAAGAATGCCGAGACCAAGCAGCTCCTTCCGCGCGGATTCCGCGTGCTGGTGGACTATAACACCATCAAGGATGACCATACTGACAAGTGTCGCGTGGTATTGGCGGCTACTCCCAGCGGCATCCGCAATGCACGGCTGGCCGTGGAGGAAGTCGATTATCTTCTGGAAAGCAAATGAAGACGGTCATTACAGGCGGCATCGGTGCCGGAAAAAGCTATGTTTGCCGATGGCTACAAGCCCGTGGTACGGCCATCTACGACTGTGATGCTGCTGCCAAGCGGCTGATGCGCACCTCCGAGCCATTGCAGCAGGCCTTGATCCGGCTTGTCGGCAAGGAAGTCTACGACCATGCAGAGGCGCGGGCCCCTTCCCGTCGCCGTCTCAACAAGGCCGTGCTGGCGCAGTTCCTGCTCGCCAGTGATGCACATGCACAGGCCGTCAACGACCTCGTGCATCCCGCGGTGGCAGCCGATTTTGTGGCATCGGGACTCGACTGGATGGAGTGCGCCATCTATTTCGACAGCGGTTTCGACCGCCGTGTCCACATGGACAACGTCGTCTGTGTGGCTGCGCCCCTGGAAATCCGTCTCCGGCGCATCATGGAACGCGACGGAATCACCCGTGAACGGGCTCTGGAGTGGGTCAACCGGCAACTGCCGCAAGAGGAAGTCATGCGCCGGAGCAACTTTGTGGTCGTCAACGACGGTACGGAAGACCTTGACCGCCAGCTCCGCCTTCTCACCATGCGCCTGCAAGAAAAGGAAAAATGAATTAGAATATCAATGAAAAGAAAGGATTAAAACATGTTACAGACCATTTTATCGATTGCCGGAAAGCCCGGACTCTACAAGTTGGTGACCCGTGCAAAGAACAGTTTGATTGTTGAGGCATTGGACGAAACGCACAAGCGTATGCCCGTATTTGCCTCCGACCGCGTCACCAGCCTGGCCGACATCGCCATGTTCACCGAGTCGGAAGACATGCCGCTGGGACAGGTTCTGGCCAAGCTGCGCGACAAGGAAGACGGCAAGGAGTCGTCGCTCAACTGGCGCAAGGCTTCCGGTAAGGAACTGACAGACTATTTTGCTGAAGTCCTGCCCGACTATGACCGTGACCGCGTGCACAACAGCGACATCAAGAAACTCTTGCAGTGGTACAACATCCTCGTGAAGAACGGTGTTACCAACTTTGAGGAGGAACTGGCACCCACCGACGGCGACAATATTGACGACCGTCAGGAAGCTGCCGCAGAGTAATCCGTTGGTTACCTTCCACGGCGATCATCCCGTTACGGTCATTGCAAACCGCAGAAACGCCCCTTTTGACGGGGCGTTTTTTTGTGCAGAAACAAAACAGATTGTTTCCTGCGGAGCTCCGTTGTCGAGCCACTGAAGTGTGGTCATCCTCCGAAAGTGCCACAGTCGCGAGAATTTTTAAATTAAAAATTCTCAAAAAATAATTTATTAATTCTCA
>CAMHEA010000059.1 GCA_946184025.1 uncultured Prevotella sp. | reverse complement strand
GATTGATGCGCTCGCGGATGCAGATGGCTTTGAAGTAGGTGCGCCAGAGGTCTTGGAAGAGGCGGTCGTTGTCGCTCAGCAAAGTTTCATCGAGTTTCCCGTTGTCGAGCGAGAAGGGCAGGGAGGCTTCTTCTTCAAAGGTGATGCGTGTCACGGTATTTTGATCGTAATAGTAGCCGTAATGGCGTTTGGCATCGTAGATGAGCCACGGCTGATCGCCGAAGCGGTCTTGGAAGTGGTCGGTGACAAGTGGTAATACGTCGTTGTCGGGTGACACAACCGCGAGATAGGTGCCGTCTTTGGCTTTCTGAAATCGGATGAACTGCTTCATGCGGAGCTGCTCGTGCATCACGCGGCGAGCCGTATTGGTGACGTAGCGTACGTCGGCATCGGCGAAATGACGTTCGATGGACTTTCCCTTACGGAACACCTTATATATATAATGGAACAGTGGTGTGCTGAGTTCCCGTTCTTCCGAAAGCCAGCTGACCATAATCAGGTGCAGGGCTTCCCGGGACAGGAGCTTCTCCAAGCCTTTCCATACCCTTTCTGCTTTTTCTTCGGTTGTCGTCACCTGCCATTTCTCTTCGCAGAACAATGGCAGCTGTGCTCCTTCGCCAAGCAGCGCATCGGGCTGCTGATGGCGGAAGAAGGCATCGAAGACGGCAGACAGTACGCCGTCCAGAGTCTGGTCGAAGGTATAGATCAGCATGGGTGTTGTCTGTCAGGGTGCGGGTGGCGGTGTTTCTTCATGGAAATCCAGTGTCAACTGCCGTTCTGCTGCAACTTTCTTCTGCTGGGCTTTGGAGATGAGCAATGGGCGCAGACGCTCGGGATGCAGTTCGTTGATGCCGACGATGGGCGTGGCATAGCCGTCAGAGAGTTCATGGCAGGTAATGAAGAATTTGGCTTTCTTCATCACGATGCCCATCTTCTTGAGGTCGTAGGAGGTCAGTCGGCTGAAGCGTCGGGAATTGACGATGAGCCAGGCCGACTTGGTTCCGATGCCGGGTACACGCAGGATTTGCTCATAGTCTGCCGTATTGATGTCTACCGGGAAGGCTTCCGGATGGCGCAAGGCCCACGCCAGCTTCGGGTCTATGTCCAGATCGAGGTGCGTATGGTTGTCGTCGACGAGCTCGTCCACCTTGAAATGATAGAAGCGTAAGAGCCAGTCGGCCTGATACAGTCGGTTCTCACGAACGAGCGGTGGCTGTTTGAGGATGGGCAGCCGCTTGTCATAGGTGTTCACACTGACGTAGCCAGAGTAGTAGACGCGCCGCATGGTAGGCTGTTGGTAGAGCAATGACGACATGGTCAGGATGTCGCGGTCGTTCTCCTTGGTCGCACCCACGATCATTTGCGTGCTTTGTCCGGCCGGGACGAAGCGTGGCGCATGGCGGAACCGTTTCCGGTCCTCTTTGTTTTCCAATACACCTTGCTGGATGAGTTTCATCGGTTGGAACACGCTCTGGTGGTTTTTCTCCGGTGCCAGAAGCTTCAGTGACGACTCTTTTGGTATCTCTATGTTCACGCTCATGCGGTCGGCGTAGTGTCCGGCTTCGTTGAGCAGCTCTCGACTGGCTCCCGGAATGCTCTTCAGGTGAATATAGCCGTTGAACCGATGCACGGTGCGCAGGTCACGGACGATGGCCGTCAGCCGCTCCATGGTATAGTCAGGATTCCTCACCACGCCGCTGCTCAGGAACAAGCCTTCTATGTAGTTGCGACGATAGAACTCCATCGTGATTTCTTCGAGCTCGCTCACGGAGAGCGTGGCGCGTCGGATGTCGTTGGACCGTCGGTTGATGCAATAGGCACAGTCGTACATACAGTGGTTTGTGAGCATCACTTTCAGCAGGGAGATGCACCTTCCGTCATCGGCAAAGCTGTGGCAGATGCCGACTCCGCCCACGGTGTTGCCCACCATGCCCGTCTTGCCCTTGCGCACGGTACCGCTCGACGAGCACGAAACGTCGTACTTCGCCGATTCTGCCAATATGCGCAGTTTCTCTATGGTCTTTTCTGTCAGCATCTATCTGCAAAGGTACGATTAACTGAGCGAAAAGCCAAATCCTACCTTGTAAATTTTCGCTCTGTCCAAGGCTGATCCGTGAGCCCATGATGGTTGTTTCCTGTATTCAGTCAGCTTCACTGTAAAAGTAATATAGGCTGTATTGCTTTTCAATAAAGGCTATATTACAATGCAATATAGGGTATCTGATGCGGTAATATAGGCTCTATTGCCTTCCGGTAGAGCTTCAGGCGGTCTATCTGTCAAGCATGCGGCGCACCCAACGGAGGTTGTCTATCCACTGGATGACAGGTCCGATGACGGGCAAGGCGCGTGCACCGGCCCATCGGATGCGGTTCACCTCGTCGGGGAGCATGTGGGAAATGGCAGTGTTCAGTTCCCTTCTGGCCATGGATTTGGCGTATTCGCCGGCTGCACTGGCTGCCGCTTCTTTCTTCATCGAGCTTGCTGCTTCAGTCGTCGTTTCTCCACTGGAAGTCAAGGCAAACTTCTGGAATTTCTGAAAGAGGTTCGTGTACTCCTGATACAACGGGCTCTGCATAAATGTCGTGGCAAAGGTTCCCTGGTCGTTGCAGGTTGCTGCCAGTTGTCCCAGACGTGTAAAAAAGGTCTCTGCTTCCTCTTTGGCGGCAGCGTCGAGGCGGAACTGCTGTTCCACTACGTCCCGGTAGGGCTTGATCCATTCTTGCTTATTCATAGACTTGTCTTGCTTGTTGATTCTGAGGCAAAGTTAGTGAGTTTTCTCCTGACAGCCAAACGGTCTGAGGCAAAATGTGGAAGGAAAGGTGGGTGTGTTGCCTTCCAAGGTTGTATGCCGTGGATAAATGAGCTCCCCAAAGTTGTTAGGTGTCTCAAGAAATGGCTGTCTTTGTCTTTGGTCAGATTTTTTTTCTGACAGGATATTGTATCTGTGGATTGACGGCAAACTCATAGTGGACAGAAGATAGTCAAGAAATAGTTGCCGTTTTTTTATGCTTTCATCCTGTTTTTTTCGTACCTTTGCACACATGAAACAGGCAATGATCTTTGCGGCGGGACTGGGAACGCGGTTGAAACCCCTGACTGACATGATGCCGAAGGCTCTGGTGAAGGTCGGCGGGGAGCCGCTTCTGAAGCATGTGGTGCTACGTTTGCGTGCAGCAGGCTATACCCGCATGGTGGTCAACGTGCACCATTTCGCGCAACAGATTGTGGACTATCTGCAGGAGAATGACAACTTCGGCATAGACATACGCATTTCGGATGAACGCGACGCACTCTTGGAAACGGGAGGCGGCATCAAGAAGGCCATTCCTTTGTTTTCGGAAGAGAGTCCGGTGTTGATTCATAATGTAGACATCTTGGACAATGTGGACTATGGATGGTTCTCGCGGCAGCATCTGGACGAAGAGGATGCGGTTCTGTTGGTGAGTCGGCGGAAGACGCAACGCTATCTGCTTTTCGACAACGCTATGCGGCTGATGGGATGGGTCAATGTGGCTACGAGTGAGATTAAAAGCCCTTATGAATGGATACGGACGGCTGACAAACTGGAGGTGGATTGGGACGCGATGACCTGTACGCTGACGAATGCCTCGCCATTGTCGCCCCGTACTTCGCCGTTGGTTTACAACATGTTTGCTTTTTCGGGCATCCATTCCTTCTCCCCCCGCTTGTTTCCGTTGATGGAGCGATTCCCCGAGCGATTCCCCATCATGGACTTCTATTTGCAAACGTGTCACCGTGCACACATCTACGGATGTATCAAGGACGACCTTCAGTTGCTTGACGTGGGTAAGATTGACTCGCTCCAGCAGGCCGAACAGTTCATACAGTCTATCCACGGGCCATCGTAATGGATTGAGTATAACTTCGTAAACAGGAACAATAAATCTCTTAAATAGTAAATCGTCAAATCGTAAGTAACAAGAAATGGAGCAAAAGATTATCATCTTGGATTTCGGTTCGCAGACCACACAGCTCATCGGGCGGCGAGTTCGTGAACTGGATACCTTCTGCGAGATTCTCCCTTACAACAAGTTTCCCGTCGGCGACGAATCGGTGATAGGCGTAATCCTGAGCGGATCGCCCTTCTCCGTGCATGATCCGGAGGCGTTTCAGGTGGATCTTAGTCAGTTTGTCGGTAAAGTGCCTGTGTTGGGCATCTGTTATGGCTCACAGTATATCTCCCATGCTAATGGCGGGAAGGTAGAAAAGACGAATACACGCGAATACGGACGGGCTCACTTACAGACTGTCGATACTGAGAATCCTTTATTTAAAGGCTTTGAACAGCATTCGCAAGTGTGGATGAGCCATGGCGACACCATCACTGCCATTCCAGAAGGCTATGAGACGATTGCTTCTACTGCCGATGTGAAGCAGGCTGCATTCTGGTCTCGCTCTCCCTTGGGCGAGGGCAAGGATTGTGCTTCTGTCTGGGCGGTACAGTTCCACCCTGAAGTGTTCCACACGGTTCAAGGTTCGCAGCTGTTGAGAAACTTTGTTGTAGACATCTGCGGCTCCAAGCAAGACTGGAGTGCAGCCTCGTTTGTCGAGACAACCGTTGCAGAACTAAAACAACAGATCGGCAACGATCGTGTTATCCTCGGACTCTCAGGTGGTGTAGACTCTTCTGTGGCAGCCGTTCTGCTCAATAAGGCCATCGGAAAGAACCTCGTTTGTATCTTTGTCGACCATGGTATGTTGCGTAAGAATGAGTTTGCGCAGGTGATGGAAGACTACAAGGTGCTTGGTCTGAATGTCATCGGCGTGGATGCCAGCAAGAAGTTCTTTGGCGACCTGGCCGGCGTTAGCGATCCGGAGCAAAAGCGAAAGATTATCGGCCGCGACTTCGTGGAGGTGTTCAATGCCGAAGCCAAGAAGGTTACTGATGCCAAATGGCTGGCACAGGGAACGATCTATCCCGACCGTATTGAGTCGCTGAATATCACAGGCAAAGTCATTAAGAGTCATCACAATGTGGGTGGACTGCCCCGGGAGATGCACCTGCAGCTCTGCGAACCGCTGAAATGGTTGTTCAAGGATGAGGTTCGTCGCGTAGGCCGACAGTTGGGGATGCCCGAACACCTCATTACCCGGCATCCCTTCCCCGGTCCTGGACTGGCAGTTCGCATTCTGGGCGATATCACTCCCGACAAGGTGCGCGTGTTGCAAGATGCTGACGACATCTACATTCGTGGGCTGCGCGACTACAAGGTGAAGCTATCCGGCGAGGAAGCCCGTCGCGTGTTGGCTGCTGGCGTACCCGCAGAGATGTCCGATGGTGAAATCGAAGTCTCTCTCTACGATCAGGTGTGGCAGGCCGGTGCCGTTCTGTTGTCCACTGTCCGCAGTGTCGGTGTGATGGGTGATGAACGAACCTACGAGAATCCCGTGGCTTTGCGTGCCGTAACCTCCACCGATGCCATGACCGCCGACTGGGCGCATCTGCCCTACGACTTCCTCGCTAAAGTCTCCAACGAGATTATTAATAAGGTAAAGGGAGTCAACCGCGTCTGCTACGATATTTCGTCCAAGCCACCCTCGACAATCGAGTGGGAGTAGCCGCGTCGGCTATTTATGACCATCGCAGCGAGCCCTTGCGTCTTTCGCAAGCAGCTCGCTGCTTTTTTTTGTATCCGTTCTCTTGTTTCCGCAGAAAGATAGCAGGGATATATATGATGCTTGGAAACAAATTCCAGTCTCTTTTTCTTGTTTGCGGCAGCGATATGGCGATTCTTTCCGAAAAGAATTCGGTGCGGACAGCATTTATTGTGTCAACTCACGGGCACGCGCTAATGCCAAATCAATGTGATTACAGATGTTGTCACTACCCAGCAGTTGATCGAGATGGTTCTTTTTGAGTACGGCTTCCACCTTTGGGTTGACGCCCGACAGGACGATGGCGATGCCTTCGCGCTGGCTCATCAGACAGAGATTCTCTAGGTTGTGGAGTCCCGTGGAGTCGATGAAAGGCACCTTGCGCATGCGGATGATGCGCACCTGCGGGCGATCGTTGTAGCGTGCCATGATGTCTTCAAAGCGGTTGCCGGCACCGAAGAAGTAGGGACCGTTGATTTCGTAGACTTCCACGCCATCGGGGATGGTGAGATGTTCCAAGTTGCCGCGTTCCATGTCGGCATCTTCATTGAGGTCTATCTCGTCAAGGATAGCCCGCACCTCCGTGGTCTCAGCCATACGGCGCATGAATAGCAGACAGGCGCATATCAGTCCTACTTCGATGGCGATAGTGAGGTCGAAGATAATCGTGAGGAAGAAGGTGAGCAGGAGCACCGTTACGTCACTCTTGGGGTTGCGCATCATGGCCATGAACGACCGCCAGCCGCTCATTCCGTAGGAGACGACGACCAGTACGCCGGCCAGACAGGCCATGGGGATGTATTTAGCCAGCGGCATGAGGAACAAGAAGATGAGCAGCAGCACGGCAGCGTGGACGATGCCGGCCACGGGGGTGCGTCCGCCGTTGTTGATATTGGTCATCGTGCGGGCAATGGCACCCGTAGCGGGGATGCCGCCGAGGATGGGTGAGACTATGTTGGCCAGTCCCTGACCGATGAGTTCGGTGTTGGAGTCGTGATGATCGCCGATGACACCGTCGGCAACGGTCGCCGACAGCAGCGATTCGATGGCTCCGAGCACGGCAATGGTGAGTGCCGGAGCCACGAGTGACTTGATGACCTCCCATGACAAGGTGGGCACGGTGGCATCAGGAAGCTCCGAGTGGATGCTGAAGCGGTCGCCGATGGTCTCTATGGACGTGATGCCGGCATATTGTTTCAGCAATAGCACACCAATCGTCATCACGACGATGGCCACGAGCGAGCCTGGCACCTTCTTGCTGAAGCGTGGTGTGAGGGCTATGATGACGATGCTCAGAAGCCCGGTCAAGGCACTCCACGGGTCTATTCCCCGCCAGTTCTGGGCATAGGCAATCCATTTCTCGATGAAGTCCGACGGCACTTGTGCCATCTCCATACCCAGCAGGTCTTTGATCTGTGTGGTGAAGATGGTTACGGCGATGCCGCTGGTGAATCCCACAACAATGGGGTAGGGGATGTATTTGATGATGGTACCGAGGCGGAGTACGCCCAGCAGAATCAGGAACACGCCTGCCATGAGCGTGGCTATGGTCAGTCCTTGCATGCCATACTGCTGGATGATGCCGTAGACGATGACGATGAACGCTCCCGTGGGGCCGCCAATCTGCACCTTGCTACCTCCACAGGCTGCCACGATGAGGCCTGCCACGATGGCGGTGATGATGCCTTTCTCTGGTGAAACGCCCGAGGCAATGCCGAAGGCGATGGCCAGCGGCAGGGCCACGATACCCACGATGATACCTGCCATGAGGTCGGCCATGAATGTTTTCCGGTCATACTTCCTGATGGCTGTAAGGAGTTTAGGCTTCCATATTGTAGCTTCCATTTTTTGCTATCCTTATACCTTATTTAATTTATAGATGCGAAAGGGACGGCAAAATTACGGAAAGAATGTGTAACAGACGAAAAAAAATGCCGTTTTTTCCTGAGAAGCATTGCTTTCTTGATTTAGGAAAAGTCTGTTTTAAGCCCGCTCAGGTTCTATTTTCCCTTCGTTTGTCTTTCTTGCAAGGTCTGGCGTGCATGTAATATAGCCTGTATTGTCGGGTAATATAGGGTATATTGCTCAGTAATAATGGGTTTATTGCGGAGAAATATAGGGTCTTTTGCTTTCTTGCAGGGCGTAGCCCGATGGGTGCTGGTGGCCCGCAGACGTATTGTCACAGCTTTCCGAGGGGAAAAGTCGCTTTTCTCTTTGCGGTTTAAAAGCTTTTTCTTACCTTTGTTTCCAAATTGACTGCACACGATTTCCAATGAAAGGAATAGTAAGGAAACGGATATGGGGCGGCATTCTGGCGGTAGCTGCCGGATGGCTGTTCGTGGCATGCGGCACGGCGGGGCACGGTGATGCTCAGGATGGTGTACGCCAGTCGGTCTACTTTTGGAGTACGACCTTCGCGCTCAACGATGCCCAGACGGAGTTTCTGCGTCGCGAACATGTTGGCAGGCTCTATCTGCGCTATTTTGACGTGGTTCCCGATGCCAACGGGATGGCGATGCCTAATGCCACGGTACGTTTCCGGTCGCAAAGACCCATGGGGGTGGAGGTGGTTCCTACCGTTTACATCGTCAATGAGTGTATGGCGAAGGATGTGGGTGCCCTCGATTCGCTTCTGCTGGCGCGTATCGTGCAGATGAACGAGACGCACGACATCGACAGTGTGCGGGAAATACAGATTGACTGTGACTGGACGATGCGCACGCGGGCAACATTTTTCTCCTTTCTGGAACGGTTGCGCACGCGGGCTCAGAAGTTGGGGCTGACGGTTTCGGCCACCATCCGCCTGCACCAACTCACACAGCCGGTGCCGCCAGTGGACCGTGGTGTGCTGATGATGTATAACACGGGCGATGTGACGGTTTTGGGCAACACGAATCCTATTCTCGACATGCGTGATGTAGAACCCTATCTGCGTCATCTGGGCCGCTACGACCTGCCACTGGCTACTGCCTATCCCGTCTTCTCTTGGCGGGTGGTGTTCCGCAGAGGCTGGTTCGTGGGCATCCTCCATGCCGACGATGACCTTCCGGTGCTTCCCGGCGATACCCTTGTGGAACAGGCAGCTCCGCTGGCAACGGTCTTGGCGGCGCGGGAGGCTGTCGGCAGGGTGCGGCCGGATGCCAACGACGAAGTAATCCTTTACGATTTGAGCGAAACGAATATAGAACGAATTAACAGCGAGCACTATGAGAAAGTTTTTGGTCATTAGTCTGCTGGCGTTGGGGCTGGCGACGGACGGTTACGGTTGTGGCGGCGGTGCCTGGACGTACAACTATTACCTGTTTAGTGTATTCAACCGGGAGCGTATGAATGAGAATCTGTTCCGTGAGCGTTTGGATGTTTTCTGGAAAAACTATACCAACGGTTTGGTGGACGGGTGGCAATGGCATCAGGAAGACATCCTTTCCTATGCCGAAGAAAAAGGCGACGGAGAGATGCAAGACTATTTGAAACATCTTTCTAACTACCTGGAAATCAGTGATCAGCTGCAAGAAACATGGAGCTATCCCACCAAGGAACAGCTACAAGAGCGTCAGCAGATGCTGCGGAGTATGATTCGCAAGGCTGACGACTATCAGGGCAGCCACCTGAAGGCTCAGTGGATGTTGCTTCGCATGCGCGCTCAGATGGTTCTGGGCAACCATCAGGACAACATCGACTATTGGCAGGAGAAGGGGAGTACGCTTCCGGCCAGTGTCTATCGTGACATGATGGAGAACATCTATGCCGGTGCGTTGATGAAAACCGGAAGGCGCAACGATGCCTGCAACATCTTTGCTGCTCAAGGCGACCTGGTGAGCATGAAATGGGGCATGCGTAAGTTTCGCAACGTGGCGGGCATCCAGACCATCTATCAGGAGAATCCCAACATGCCAACGTTGAATTATTTGGTGCAGGACTTTGTGAACAATGCGCAGGAGACGTTGGACACGCGTCTCGGCGACAGTGAAGATGCGGGAGACCTGTTGGAATGGATTGAAACCGTTGGTGCCCGCTTCATCAACTATCCGGAAGTGATGCGGTTTACGAACTTTGCCAATCAGGTCATCGCTGAAGGAAAGACCGAGTCTCCTGCACTTTGGCAGGCAGCGGTGGGCGAGTTGCAGTTCCTTTACGGACATCATGACCAAGCTGTGGAAACGTTGACGAAGGCCATGAAGATGGATGGCACACAGCGAATGAAGGACAATGCACGCGCCATCCGCCTCGTGGCTTCGGCCGGCAGCAATATGTTCAAGACGAAGAAATACCAGAAATGGGTCGTCGGGGAAATGAAATGGCTGCGCGAGAAAGCGCAGGAAGAAGGCGGATACTATAATCACTATCGGGAAGTGATGGCCCGTCTTGTCTATACGGAGCTCGTGCCGCGCTATAAAGAGGCTGGTCAGCAGGAACTGGCAGCCGCGTTGCTGGCTATGTATAATGACGAAGAGGTCATGTGGGGCAAGCGTGAGCCTGGGGAAGATGCCTATGATTACGACGATTCATCATGGAACAGCAACTACTCCAGCGATTTCTATATTGAGTTGACAAGCCTGTCGGGTGAGGAGATGGTCCGCTTCATCTCATGGATGAAACAGAAGCCGAAGGGAGAACTGGAGGCATGGGCTCGCCGCGCCATTCCTACTGATGAGCAGTATTACTACGATCTGGTAGGAACCCGCTATCTGGCAGAAGGCCGTTTTGCCGAGGCTGAAGCCATGCTGGCTAAGGTGTCGCCCTCGTTTATGGAGAAGCAGAACATCAGCTACTATCTGGCAAACCGAGACTATGCGTTCCCGCGATGGCTGGGACGGCAGAAGGCACCGAAAGGCGTACGGGATGAAGGAGCCGGTCTGGGGCGGCTCACAGACAATCCGAAACTCCGCTTCTGTAAGGAAATGCAGGATCTGGAGTCGCAGTATCGTCTCGGTAGCCGTGAAACGAAAGAAAAGGTGGCCTATGAGTTGGCCGTACGCTACTATCAGGCTTCTATCTGGGGCGACTGCTGGTATCTGACGCACTACGGATGGAGCAGTGCTGACACCGTTGAAGACGGGGAACTGGATTATGTAGGCCGGGCTGTGGAATATCTGGAGGCGAGCCGTCAGAGTTCCGACCTGACTTTGTGCAAGAACAGCCTTTATGCCTTAGCCTTCATACCTTTGGATCCATGGTGTGAGATTGGGTATGACTGGAAGCTCGGCGATTATGTCTATACGCCGCTACGCGCAGCGCGTCAGTATAAAGCCTTGGACAACCTGGATATGTTCATGCGCCAGCATCCGCAGTTGCAGGATCGATATACGACCAAGTGTGATGTGCTCAAGTGTTTCAGGAAGAACCGATAGAGGTGAAGGTGTCTAACATTGTAAATGGTTTTATGATATAAGCAAAGACGGGATGGCCTTTTGAACCATCCCGTCTTTATCGTCTTATTCCTGGCGTTTATTTATTCTTCAGGATTTCCTTGATGTCGGCCAGCAGTTCCTCCGTGGTCGGAGCTGCGGGTGCTTCAGGCTTCGGTTCTTCCTTCTTCTTCATCTTGTTGATAGCCTTGATGACACAGAAGATGGAGAAGGCGATAATCAGGAAGTCGATGATGTTCTGGAGGAAAAGACCATAGGTGATTTTTGCATCACCGATGACAGCTTCCAGTCCTTTGATGTCTACTCCGCCTGTTAACACTCCGACGACAGGCATGATGATGTCGTCGACCAGTGAACTGACGATTTTGCCGAACGCACCGCCGATGATGACACCGACTGCCATGTCCATCACGTTGCCCTGCACGGCAAACTCTTTGAATTCTTTAATAAATCCCATATTCTTATAGTTTAAAAGTTGATAAAAATCTGTAGTATCCAAAGATGTGGATGATAGGGTGGGCAAGTGCAATCGACAAGAAGTCTGTCTTATTCTTTAAATTTGCAAACTGCATTTTGCAATCTTGCGTTTCTTTCCCCTTTCCCGTTTTCCAAGCTCCTTTGTTCTTTACCTTTTTATATTATTTAATACTGAAATCTGATGCAAATATAAAAAATAATTCGTAACTTTGCGCTCGGAAAAGCAAAAAAATGCACCGCAGATGCAATCTTTGGTTGTTTTATACGGTAAAGATGCGTTTCGGGAGGCATTTTAAGCTGAATCAGAAAAGGAAAAAAGAATGTTTTTATAAACCCTTTAAATTAATTTAAAGTAATATGACAAAAGTTGCAATTAACGGTTTCGGCCGTATCGGTCGCCTCGCTTTCCGTCAGATGTTCGAGGCTGAAGGTTATGAAGTAGTAGCAATCAACGACTTGACAAGTCCTAAGATGCTCGCTCACCTGCTGAAGTATGACACCGCTCAGGGTGGTTTCTGTGGCAAGTTCGGTGAGAACAAGCACACTGTAGAGGCTGGTGAGGACTACATCGTTGTTGATGGCAAGAAGATCACTATCTACGCTATTCCTAACGCTGCTGAGCTGCCTTGGGGTAAGCTGGACGTAGACGTTGTTCTCGAGTGCACAGGTTTCTATACATCTAAGGAGAAGGCTTCTGCCCACATCCAGGCTGGTGCCAAGAAGGTTGTTA
>CAMHEA010000058.1 GCA_946184025.1 uncultured Prevotella sp. | reverse complement strand
TGTGTCTCGTATTTATTTTGTACTTTTGCAGTGCATTTTCATGGATATTCTTATAACGTTATAACAATAAAATTACTGTAAAATGAAAATCAATGATTTCAACTTTGCCGGCAAAAAGGCAATCGTGCGCGTTGACTTCAACGTGCCCCTCGATGAGAATGGTAAGATTACTGACGACACCCGCATCCGCGGTGCCGTGCCTACACTGAAGAAAATCCTCGACGAAGGCGGTGCGCTCATTATCATGTCGCACATGGGTAAGCCGAAGGGCAAGGTTAATCCGAAGCTGTCGCTCGGTCAGATTACCGATGCTGTCAGTGCTGCGCTGGGCGTTCCCGTTCAGTTTGCTCCCGATTGTGCCAAGGCTAAGGCTCAGGCTGATGCCCTGAAGCCGGGTGAGGTGCTGCTGCTGGAGAACCTTCGCTTCTATCCTGAGGAAGAAGGCAAGCCCGTTGGTGTTGAGAAGGGCACGCCGGAGTTTGACGAAGCTAAGAAGGCACTGAAGGTTTCACAGAAGGAATTTGCCAAGACTCTGGCTTCTTATGCCGACTGCTATGTAATGGATGCCTTCGGTACGGCTCACCGCAAGCATGCGTCTACGGCCGTTATCGACGAGTTCTTCACCAAGGAAAACAAGATGCTGGGTCTGCTCATGGAGAAAGAAGTAGCTGCTGTAGACGCAGTTCTGGGCAACATCAAGCGTCCGTTCACAGCCATCATGGGTGGTTCCAAGGTGTCTACGAAGATCGGCATCATCGAGAATCTGCTCGGTAAGGTTGACAATCTGATTCTCTGCGGTGGTATGACCTATACCTTTGCAAAGGCACAGGGCGGCGAAATCGGTAACTCTATCGTTGAGTTGGACAAGCTGGATGTTGCTCTTGACGTGATGAAGAAGGCCAAGGAGAACGGTGTGAACCTTGTTCTGGGTACTGACTGTGTGGCTGCTGACAAGTTTGCCAACGATGCCAACACGCAGGTGGTTCCCTCTAATGCCATTCCCGAAGGATGGGAAGGCCTTGATGCAGGTCCTGAGACCCGCAAGGCGTTTGCCGAAGCCATTGAAAGTGCCAAGACAATCCTGTGGAACGGTCCTGCCGGCGTATTTGAGTTCGACAACTTTATCGGCGGTTCCAAGGCGATTGCTGATGCCATTGCCAAGGCTACGGCCAACGGTGCTTTCTCGCTGATTGGCGGTGGCGACTCTGTTGCATGTATCAACAAGTTCGGTATGGCCGACCAGGTTAGCTATATCTCTACCGGTGGTGGTGCGCTTCTCGAGGCCATCGAGGGCAAGGTGCTTCCCGGTGTTGCTGCTATCGAAGCATAAGCGGCAATACGATGATACCAGAAAAAGGCTTGCATCCGCTATGGATGCAAGCCTTTCTGTTTGTTGTCCGAAAAATGTAGCAAATCAGCTCACTTTCTCCAGCCATTTCACCATGGAGAACATAACACCCATGGAAATGAGACATACGGCCAGGAACACCGTCCAACAAATCCAAATGGGGAATTCGTTGTAGATGAGCGGACCAATCCACAACAGACCATTGCCCACGGCCGTGGCTCCAAGCCAGAGCCCTTGGCAGAGTCCCTGAAGGTTCTTCGGAGCTACTTTCGAGACGAATGAAAGTCCCAGTGGGGAAATGAAGAGTTCGGCAACGGTCAGGAAGAAGTAGGTAACGATGAGTACCCACGGTCCGGCTTTCAGTCCGGCCTTGGCTGAATCGGCCAGTGTCGTGAAGTCATTGGCCGACGGATAGCCTTGTGTGAGTGAATAGAGGGTGAGGAACAGGTAGGCCAGACCGGCGATACCCATACCATAGGCAATCTTCCGAGGCGTGGAGATGGGGTTGCCGCGCTTGGTCAGGATGCTGAAAATCCACATGATAACCGGTGTGAGCACAATGACGAAGAAGGGATTGACGGCCTGCCAGATTTCCGGCGCAATGGCATCGGTCTGCACAAAGTCACGGGCGAAGAACGACAGCGACTGTCCGTTCTGGTGGAAAGAGAACCAGAAGAATACGGCAATACCGAGTACGGCAAAGAGTGCATACATGCGTTGTTTGATTTCTGTAGCCATGGCTTTCTTCTCTTCTGCCGTATAGTTTTCGGAAACGACGTTCTCCTTCTTTCCCGGAGTGGGGAAGAGGTGCTTGGAGAAGAGGAAGATGACGAGGGAAATGAGCATCGTCACGACAGAGGCAATGAAGGAATAGTGAATGCCTGTGTTGAAAATGTCGAGATATTGGGTGCAGAAGGTGGACAGCTCATTGCCATTGCCACCTACTTTGGCTACGAGCTCGGTCAGGTTTTGCATGTCGTTGTCGGAGATGTTGCCAGAAATGTAGGCGTGGCAGAGCTTGGGCAGGTCAGCATTATAGACCAGTCCATGCACCTTCAGCCACCAGCTGCGCAACAAGGGGGCGATGAATGGAGCCACCAGGGCACCGACGTTGATGAAGACGTAGAAAATCTGGAAGCCGGCATCGCGTTGTCCCTGTGCCCATTTCAGACGTTCGGGGCTCTCTTTGGCTGCTTCGGCTTCAAAGTCGTCGTACATCTGTCCGACGATGGCTTGCAGGTTACCCTTGAACAAGCCGTTGCCACAGGCTATCAAGGCCAGGGCAAAGACGGTGAAGGGCAACAGCCATGACGTGTTGTCGGGTGTTGCCAGTACGGGGATGGACAGCAGGACATAGCCTGAAGCCATGATGACGAGTCCCCATGCAATGGTGGCTTTGTAGTTTTGTGTGCGGTCGGCGATGATACCGCCTACGAGACTCAGCACATAGATGGCAGTGAGGAACATGGCAGCAATGAAGCCGCTCTGTCCGTCGGACAGACCGAACTTGGAACAAAGGAAAAGAGCCAGTACGGCATTCATAATGTAGTAGCCGAAACGCTCTCCCATGTTGCTGAGGGCGGCCTGTAGAAGTCCTTTCGGATGATTTTTGAACATAATATTTTAATTTTAAGGTTTTTGTTTGTCTTGCTTACGGTGTCTCTTCCCAGACTGTTTCTGTCTACTTGCTTCTGGTTTTGCTGATGTCAAACAGGTAGGTAGCCTTGAGAATGATATTCCCGAAGTTTGATTTTCCAAAATAGTCGCGCTTTGAGGAGCCGTAGATGTTGCCCAGTCCGTAGTAGTAGCGTGCCTCAAGGAGGAAGTGGCCGAGGCTGTGGTGGCTGTATTCCATGCCAGCACCGGCTGCAATGCCATAGTCGAACTTCTTCTCTACAGGCATGCTTTCCTGTGCAACGACGGTGTTGCTGCGTCCGTCGGAACCGCTCTTGGGGGTGTCATAGTTCTTACTGGTGCTCTCGCTGAGGTAAAATCCCAACTGCGGACCTGCCTGGGCAAAGAAGTTGAAGCCCTGCCGTTCGCGTCCCCAAGCCAGATGGGCAAAGATCGGCACTTGGATATAGTTAATCGTGCGGCTGTATTCTTCTTGCTTGCCGTTGCTGTTGACGACAGGCTGGTCGTCAAGGGTGAGTATATCCTGTTTCCAACCAATAGATGCGTAGTTCATCTCGGCATAGATGGAGCAGATGGTGTTGAAGTATTTCTCGCAGACATAGCGCAGGGAGATTCCGCCAGTGAGCCCTCCGTGGAGAGCCTGTGACACTTTCGGGTCGAAACCGACGTTGGAGAGTGCATAGCCGGCATTCACTCCGATGGCGAGGTCGTTGCGGTGTTCACCCACCTGGGCGTTGGCTGTCGTCGGGATGGCTGCCATCAGGATGACGGCGAGGCTTATCTGGATACACCTTATTATATATATATAGGGTCTCTTCATGCTTATCCGTTAGTAGGTAATGGACTCCATGGTCTGGTCGACTTTGAAATGCACCAGCTGGAAGTGTTGGTTCTTATAGCCTCCTTGTCCGATGCGCTTGAAGTTGAGGCGTGTCTGCAATGGCTTCCATTTGGAAAGGTCAGCCAATCCGTTGAACTTTTCGCCTTGTTCCTTCAGTCCGCGGATGAAGAACATGGTGTGGTCGTAGCCGGTAATGGCAAATCGGGGCAGTGCCGATTGGTCCATGGGTTCGCCGTAAGCCGTCAGATACAGCTTCTCCAGTGCTTCGGTGCGGTCTGATACGGCGTTGTAATAGAAGGTCGTGGGGATATATACGCTGTATTTGAAGAACTGTGCAAGGTCATATTTCTGATACATGAGCCATTCTGTATAGCCGAACATGGAGATGGCGAGCCCCGGATGGGTCTGTTTCAAAGAGTCCAGCTTGGCAAACACCTGATTGAGCTGGGGCGAGCGAGCTGTGTTCACGACGATGACATTGGGCTGATTCGGGCTGAAAGCCTTAGCAAAGTCAGCTTGTGGCGTGTTGAGGTTGGTCAGATTGTAGCTCCTGCTCTTGGCATCGAGCTGCCGGCGCAGTCCGGACGTGAATACTCCTTTGTCCGAAGTGGCATCATTGCAGTTGATAAAGATAGGGTGGTGGTTCGGAAAACGCTCGATGAAGGCAGCAATGGACTTGTTGTTCAATTCATCGGGAGTCTGGTACACCTGAAAGATGTTTGCATTGCGGTCCACCTCGTTGCCCGTGATGGAGAAGGGGATGACCATCTTGATGTCGTTGCGCTGACAGTAGTCGGCCAGCGGATCCACCATGTTCGAATAGAGTGGTCCGAAGATGACGTTGAGGCGGCTCACCCCATCTTCCAGCAGCTTGGTACGGATGTCGGCATCGATGGGAACGTTCCATGCCTGTACCTCCGTCTTGATGCCTTCTGTGTCCAGTTGGTTCAGTGCCAACAGCATGCCGCGATAGTATTCCACCATGCGGCGGCCGTCGCCGTCGTTGTTATGCAGGGGCAGCATCACACCGATGCGTATCACCCCGTCGTTGGGCTTCGTTGCTTTCGTCGTCGTGCCGGCAGCTTTCTGGGCGGCCTGCGCTGACGGCAGAGCCGTTGCCTTCACGTCCTCGGCTTTGGCAAAAGGCACAAACACCCAATCGCCTTTCTTGAGTTCATATCCCTCCTGCTTCATTTCAGGATTGGCATCGATGAGCTGTTGCAAGCTGATGCCGTAGTCGCGTGCGATACCGAAGATGGTCTCGCCTTTCTTAACCCGGTGAATGTCCTGCCACTTGTTGGTTTGTGCGCTTGCCTGGATGCAGAACAGCATTGCCAAGACAGCCATGAAGTATTGGATTCGGTGTTTCATCTTTTGTTATGATTGTATTTTAGTCCATGCAAAAATACAAAAAATGTATGGGATAGCTTCAAAACAATCCGATAATTTTTGGAATAAAGCAGAAAACCCATGTCTTTGGGGGTTGGAAAGGTATGTGACAAGGTTTTTGGCTGGGGGCTTTTTCCCTTTCTGTTAGCGTTAATCTTCGCTAATCATTCGCCCGTTCGCAAAGAAATGCGTAACTTTGCATCGTTATCAATCAACTTATTTTAATACATCGTATTATGAAACCAACTTTATTTCTTCTTGCAGCAGGCATGGGAAGCCGTTACGGTGGTCTGAAGCAGCTCGACGGACTGGGTCCCAACGGTGAAACAATCATGGACTATAGTATTTATGATGCCATACAGGCCGGCTTCGGCAAGGTTGTATGGGTGATCCGTAAAGATTTCGAGGAGCAGTTCCGCACCCAGATTCTGTCGAAGTATGAAGACAAAATACCTTGCGAGCTTTGCTTTCAGGAACTCGATGCACTGCCCGAAGGCTTTTCTGTTCCTGAAGGAAGGGTGAAGCCGTGGGGCACCAACCATGCCGTACTCATGGGAAAAGATGTGATCAAGGAGCCGTTCTGCGTCATCAACTGTGACGACTTCTACAATCGTGATGCCTTCATGGTCATCGGTAAGTATCTGAGCAGTCTGCCCGAGGGAGCCACCGGCCGCTATGCCATGGTCGGTTTCCGCGTAGGCAACACCTTGAGTGAGAACGGAACCGTTGCCCGCGGCATCTGTTCGAAGGATGCTGAAGGCAATCTGACGACCGTTGTGGAGCGCACGGAGATCATGCGTGTAGACGGAAAGGTTTCCTACAAGGACGAGCAAGGCCAATGGGTGGCCATAGAAGACGAGACTCCGGTGTCCATGAACGTGTGGGGCTTCACGCCAGATTACTTCGAGCATAGCGAGGCTTACTTCAAGGAGTTCCTCAGCGACCCGAAGAACATGGAGAATCTCAAGGCAGAATTCTTCATTCCGTTGATGGTCAACAAGCTCATTAACGAAGGAACGGCCACCGTGCAGGTGCTCGACACCACCTCGAAGTGGTTCGGCGTGACCTATGCGGCCGACCGTGAGGCCACGGTGGAGCGCATTCAGAAACTCATCGACGAAGGTGTCTATCCCAACAAGTTGTTTTAAGTGGAAAGTGTTGTCCATAGATGGCAACACACAGCAAAAGATTTGAATAGATGAACATCAATATCCTTTCAGATGCCGAGGTCTGCCGCTTGCGGAAGGTCTTGGCATCTGCTCGTAAAGTCGTTGTATGCTGCCACAAATCGCCCGACGGTGATGCCGTCGGGTCGTCCCTTGCATGGGCTGGCTATTTGTCGGAAGGCAGGGACGTGTGCGTGGTCTTGCCCGATGCAGCACCCGACTTCCTGCACTGGATGCCTGGTTTCGACCAAGTGCTGCGCTATGACAAGAAGCCTGAAGAGGTGAAGGCGCGCTTTGCCGAGGCCGACCTGGTGTGCTGCATGGACTTCAACACCAGTTCGCGTACGGACGAGCTACAGCCGGTATTAGACGAATGTCAGGCTCCGAAACTCCTCATCGACCATCATCTGGGACCCGACATCAAGGCAGTGCAGACCATTTCCCGACCGAAACTGTCGAGTACGTCGGAGATGGTATTCTCCATCATCTGGCAGTTGGAGGAAGGACGGATGGAGGTTTTCACGAAAGAGATGGCGCGATGCATCTATTGCGGCATGATGACCGACACCGGAGCCTTCACCTACAACTCCAATCGGCCTGAAATTTTCTATGTAGTCAGCAAACTGATGATGCTGGGTGTCGACAAGGACCGCATCTACAAGAAAGTCTACCATGCCTTCAGTGTCAACAGCCTGCGCATGCGCGCCTACGTCATTTACCGGAAAATGCAGATTGTAGAAGGAACGCGAGCTGCCTTTTTCTCCATTACCCGAAACGACATGAAGACCTTCCATTTCCAGAAGGGCGATGCCGAGGGACTCGTCAACGAGCCGTTGCGCATCAAGGGGATGAAACTCTCTATCTCGCTGCGCGAAGATACCGAGCGTCCCAACCTGATTTTGGTCAGCCTGCGGTCGTCGTGCGGCTTCCATTGTGAGAAGATGGCCCGCGAATTCTTCAACGGCGGCGGTCACGAAGATGCTGCCGGCGGCAAACTCTTCTGCTCCATTGAGGAAGCCGAGAAGGTGACACTCAAGGCCATCATGGCTTACAAAGGGCAGCTCTGAGCTGCCTTGGTTCTCAGGTCAGCTGCATCCATCCGTCTGCCGGAGCCCTCTCGCCAGTTGGCGGGGGCTTATCCGAAAAGTAATATGCCCTATATTATTTGGTAATATAGCCTATGTTGCCAAGTAATACAGGGTATATTGCCAAGTAAAAAAGCCCATATTGCTTTCCCTTGGAAGGCACATCGTCCGTGAAAGGACGATGCCGGAGAAGCCAGAAAGGCTCCGCCTGGTGGTCGGGAAACAATAAAAAGGCTTAATAATCGGCTTTTCGGCCAGCCTATCGTTCTATACTTCAAATTTTATTATTACCTTTGCGCAGTTATTAGCGTAAAAATCAGAAGATAATGAAGAAACATCTGAATATCCTTTCCCTGTTGGCCGTGGCCTTGCTGTTGGCCGCCTGTCACGACCGGGAGACCTATGCCGATCAGAAAGACCGCGAGCGCGATGCCATCAATGCCTTCATCGTGAAGCGGGGCATCAATCCCATCACGGAGGCTCAGTTCGAGAAGCAGGGGTTTGAAACCCATCTGGATCGCAATGAGTATGTGCTGTTTGATGCCACGGGCGTGTACATGCAGATTGAGCGTGCGGGATGCGGAGAGAAACTCAAGGACGGCGAGACGGCCACAGTGCTTTGCCGTTTTACGGAATTCAATATTCTGGGCGACTCGGTGCAACTTTCCAATGAAAACCTGTTCTATTCTTCCATCGTCGACAAGATGGATGTGCGCGACATCAGTGGAACCTTCACCGCATCGTTCGACGCAGCATCCAGCCTGATGTACCGTGCTTACGGCAGTGCGTCTGTACCACAGGGATGGCTCGTGCCCCTTAGCTACATCAACCTGGGTCGTCCCCAGTCGGAGAGTGATCAGGTGGCTAAGGTTCATCTCATAGTTCCGCATACGCAGGGACAGTATTATGCCACCACCAACGTCTATCCCTGCTTCTACACCATTACCTACGAGCGCGGAAGATAGTATGGCCGGAGCGAAAGCATGGCAGGAGTGTGCTTCGCTAAATGACCAATGAGAAATGATAATCCGGTATCCCAAACAAGCAGTCGTCAACAATTATCAATAAAAGAAGAAAGACATGACACTCATTAAATCCATATCCGGTATCCGCGGAACCATCGGCGGACGGGCGGGCGACACCTTGAACCCGCTGGACATCGTGAAGTTCACATCGGCCTATGCCACCTTTATCCGTCGTAATGGCGGCAACGGGCAGCAGGCCGACTTCAATCACAACCGCCCCACCATTGTCGTGGGACGCGACGCACGCATCTCTGGAGTCATGGTAGACCAGGTAGTCTGTGGAACGCTCATGGGGATGGGCTATGACGTGGTCAATATAGGACTGGCCACTACGCCCACCACCGAGCTCACCGTCAGCACGCTGGGAGCCGACGGAGGCATCATCATCACCGCCAGCCACAACCCCCGTCAGTGGAACGCCTTGAAGCTGCTCAACAGCGACGGCGAGTTTCTGACCGCAGCAGACGGCGCGCAAGTGCTTGCGATTGCTGAGCGCGAAGATTTTGAATACGCCCCCGTGGACCAGCTGGGGCACTACCTCAACTGCGATGAAGCTGACGACTGGCACATAGAAGACGTGCTGGGGCTGCAACTGGTAGACCGCGAAGCCGTCAGCAACGCCCACTTCAAAGTCTGTGTGGATGCCATCAACTCCGTAGGTGGCATCATCCTGCCCAAATTGCTCGATGCCCTGGGTGTGGAATATAAGATACTGAACGGTGATCCGACTGGTGACTTTGCCCACAATCCCGAACCGCTGGAGAAGAATCTGCAAGGAATCATGGACGAGATGAAGACCGGAGCCTACGACCTTGGCATCGTTGTAGACCCCGACGTGGACAGACTCGCCTTTATTTGTGAGGACGGAACCATGTTCGGCGAGGAATATACGCTGGTGAGCGTGGCCGACTATGTGCTCTCACAGGCCAAAGGCAACACCGTGAGCAATCTGTCGTCGACCCGAGCCCTGCGCGATGTCACCGAACGTCATGGCGGCACCTATCAGGCCGCAGCTGTAGGAGAGGTGAACGTAACGACGAAGATGAAGGAAGTGGGAGCTGTCATCGGTGGCGAAGGCAATGGCGGAGTCATCTATCCCGAAAGCCATTACGGACGTGACGCATTGGTCGGTATCGCCCTGTTCCTCAGTCATCTGGCTCATAAAGGCATCAAGGTGAGCGAACTGCGGAAGGAATATCCTGACTATCAGATAGCCAAGAACCGCATCGACCTGACTCCCTCAACCGACATCGATGCTATCTTAAATAAGGTGAAGGAGATGTTCAAAGACCAGCAAGTGAACGACATCGACGGCGTAAAAATCGACTTCCCCGACAAGTGGGTACATCTGCGCAAGTCAAACACCGAACCCATCATCCGCGTCTACAGCGAAGCGGCCACCATGGAAGAAGCTGATGCGCTCGGCAAGCAACTCATGCAGGTGGTCTATGACATGCAGTAAGCACCCTCATAAGCAAAACAGGCACGCTCTGAAAGGGCGTGCCTGTTTGCATTTCTATAGTTCCCCTTTCACAAGGCTTGCGAAAGAATAGAGCCAGATGTCAAAACCGATTGCCTGAGTAGTTTTATTTGGTGTGGATGTCTAGGACAGAAAGTGAAGGAGGCGTGAGGTGATTTCTATGGCAATCCCGATGAGGATGGCTATGATGAGGATGGAAAGGAGGATGAGGAGGACTGTGGTGCGTGCTTTCTTGTTTACTGTTCGGATGACAGCCTCGTCGCCGTCGACGAAGCCGCGGATGAGTGCCATGTTCTGTGTGTTGGCACGGTGAAAGACATCAATGATATCGCCGATATAAAACGGGATGAGTCCGAGCATGATGTCGCGGAGTGTGTTGTTGATTATGGCAAGGACGAGCGGCAATGACTTTACCTTGACTGCTGCAAACCAGATGTAGAGGATGGAGAATAAGGCTGTACCGAAGTCGCCGATGCCCCACGGCAGGAGTCCGGCCACGGCGTCGAGATAGTAGTGGTCGAGCCATTGCTGTATGTGCACCATCCGCTGGTAGAGGGGGCTCTGGCGGATGTGCTGTCGGGCTTGCGTGTGTTGGTCGTTGGTCATTCTTCTTCGGTCTCGAAGGTCTTGAACGCATAGCCTTCTTCCTGAAGCCATTGGATGGCGGCGGGAAGGGCGTTGTGTAGTTTCTCTATGCTTTTCAGGGAGTCGTGGAAGGTGATGATGGAGCCGTTGCGAGTATAGTGCTTCACGTTGTTGAGTACGTCGTCGGCCGTCAGCCATTTGGAGTAGTCGCGGGTGACGACGTCCCACATGACGATCTTGTATTCGTGGCGCAGCCACCAATAGACGGATCTGCGCATCCATCCGTGGGGTGGGCGGAACAACCGTGCGCGGATGAGTTCGTTGGCTCTGTGTGTGTCGATGACATAGGTAATGGTCCAGTGCTTGAAGGCTCCGAGATGGTGGAAGGTGTGATTGCCTACCTGATGGCCTTCGTCAACGATGCGTTGGTAGAGCTCAGGATATTTCCTGACGTTGTCACCCACCATGAAGAAGGTGGCTTTGACGCCAAACTGGCGCAGTGTGTCGAGGATGAAGGGCGTGCTCTGGGGAATGGGGCCGTCGTCGAACGTCAGATATACTGCGCGTTCGTTGGGATCCATTCTCCAGATTGCCCTGGGATAGAGCCATCTGAGCCAGCGTGCGGGTTGCTCTATAAACATGTGCTATTGTGGCATTTGTCCGCCTTTAGCCTGGTAGGCATCGACGAGTTTTTGGAGCTGCGGCTCGCGCTTGTCGCCCCATGTGCGGTCGATGTCGTCGGCAGTATTGATGAGTTCCATCATGATTTGGAACTGAAGGAAACAGTCGTTCTGGGAGATGTTGAACGACTTTCCTTTCAGGGAGAGATACCACTGGGCATACTGCCGCGAGTTCTCCCATAGGCTGTCGAGCAACTGGAGGGCTTTCTTCTTTTGTCCGATGAGGTGATAGGCGGTTACCAGTTCTGCGTCGCCGCCCATGTAGCTCAGCGGTACGTTATAGGCGGGCAATTCTTTTTCGGCCAATGCCAGCACCTTGGCAGCTTTTTCCTTTTTGCCTTCTGCTGCCAGTGAGCAGGCTAAATGGCCCAGCAGACGACGGTGGGTGTGGCACATGCGCATCACTGTTTCGTCGATGTAGAGTCCGGGGGTGCTTACTCCGCCCCATTTGAAGCGGTTCATCACTGCATCGTAAGTTCGCTCCGTGTCGAAGTTCTTCACGTCCTTGATGGGCTGGAGGTTGCCACGGTCGTCGGTGCGGTAGGTCGAGAACGGCGTGATACGATTGGCCAGACCCTCCTGCACGAAGTTCTCGCCGAGGTTCATGTAGTTGTCTTGTCCCACGGTCATCGCCACATAGATGGGACGCACCCAGTTGGCCTGCGAAATCATCTCGAGCATCATCAGGTCGCCCTTGTAGAGCGCGCGCTTACCAGCCAGCGAGATGACCATCTTGTCGGGAATCGTGTCGGATGCCATCAGCATACCACTCTTGCGCACGGCGTCCTTGTCGATGGTGACAAACACCGTGTCGGTGGGGATGAAATGCATGTTCTGATCCTTCGAGCGCACCCAGTACTTCAGGATGTTCTTCAGCTCGAACGGCTCGTCGCCGAACTGCTCGCGGGCAGCGTCGGGGTCTTGAGCATAGAACTGCTTCACCTGGTCCTCGGCCGAGGGTACCACCTCCACATATTC
>CAMHEA010000057.1 GCA_946184025.1 uncultured Prevotella sp. | reverse complement strand
TGTCGAGAACTTCAATGCCATTCCCACTGCACACCTGCAACCCATCACCATCAAGGCATTTGCAACGGCAGAGCAACGTGCAGGAACTCGCCATGTCATCATACGCGAACACCAGTACCTAAACGATAGCGGCTACAACAACGGAGGCTTCGATCTGGGTATCGGTACACCCGACCATGTGGCAGCAGCCATTGCCGGCGACCTCATTGACAGCTACGTCACACAGGCGGCCATTGCCGGAGTAGCCATCGATTCGCTTGCCATCAATATCCAGCAGACTGGCCGCACTCTTCAGGACTGGGGACTTCAATACACCCTCTTCATTGATTCGCCAGCACCCGATGCCGTTTTAGAGAGCCTCCTTCAGAAGGCCGAACAACATTCCCCACTCTACCAGTTCTCCATCCGTGCCCACAAGATAAACACCATTGTGGACTACCGCCAGTCTGCAGACTCACTCATCATTCCTCCAACCTACCAGCCTGGCTTACGCGAGTTCATTCAGTGGGAGACACGCAAGGGAGAAGCCAACCGAAAGCTGCGCGAAAACGGACAGGAACCAGACAAATCGCGCTTTGGAGGCTTTCTTTATGACTATCCATACTCGCGTGCCAACGAGTTCACACCGGCACAGACAGAGAGCTATACGACTCCTGGCGGCCCTACGGCATTCATCAATCCTTCAACAGGTGTCGTAGTATTGCAGGTGCGCCATCATCGCGTTTATCAGGATCATCCCCGTTTCTTCGGAGGCAACGACCTCGGTCCCACCGGCATTGAGAGCCATATCGGCCTATTGGGATCATGCTTCACCCACGTCGCTGAAGGTCAGGCTGCCCATCAGCAGGTTCCATTGGACACACTGAACGTGTCGTTGACAGCACAGTTTGATCCGCGCGCCGGCCGCAAGGGATTTGAAGACACGCCGCTCTTTCCCACCGACATCCGCATGCGCGTGGTCATCAACAGTCCTGCATCAGAAGCAACAATCAGGAAACTGGTGGAAGATACCGAACGCTCATGCCCCATCTACAACCTCATTGTAAATGCGCAGAAGATCACCGGTCGCATAGAACGCGTAACAGCAACATACAAATAGGAACCGGCCTGGACAAGCCACACGACAAGGGCAATGCCCAGGCTGCACGAAACAGTGCACCGAGTCACTGACCGGACATAGCCAAACACAAGAAAGAAAAACATTAAATAAAAGTATCGTATGAGAAAACTGATTTATGCAATTACTTTTGCCGCACTGACTGCCACTGCAGCATCGGCACAAGGAGTACAAGGCATCTTCACGTCAAGCAGCAAGAAGGCGAAACTGGAGAAGAATGCACCAACATTAAGACAACATCTCAAGCAGCGCAAAGCTGCACTCCAAGCCTGGGCAGCCGTTCCGGCAGAAGACTTGCAGGAAGTAACGCTCACGGCTAACGTGACTGCAAAGAACCGCGCAGGCTACCGGGAACTGCGCGTACGCGAATTTCATTATATCGGTGACTGCGGCTACGGCCACGGAGGACAAGATGTAGGTGTGGAAACGCAGATAACAGCCGCCGCCGTGTTTGCTTCAGACCTTGCAGATAGCTACATCAACCAGGCTGCACTGCTCGACATTCCCATCGACTCGCTGACCATTGAGATACACGGACAGCCCGACAAAGTGCCGACTAACCGCATTGCCTACAACCGCAACTTCCTCTACACCATCTATGTAGAATCCCCCGCCTCTGATGCGGACCTCGAACGCCTGGCAAAGCTGGCAGAAGAAAACTCATCTGTAGTAAACCTCATCAAGCAAGCAATCACGGTTCCCGTTAACATTGTGTACAAGCACTCACCCCGCGAGCGTGTCATCGAGGGCGAGACACTCGCCGGCCTCCGCGAATACATTCACGGCAAGCGTCAGGCCATACTCGCTGCAGAGGCTGCTGCCAAGGCAAACCCCGCACCGAAAAAGCAAGGAGGCGTGCAGAAAGGCCCTTGGGTAACCGTCTTTCCCAACGGAGTACGCCAGCTGACCGTCAACGAAAAGTATCTCATTCTGCACGACAACCCTGCCTATCTCGGCGGAACCAACCTTGGACTGACCTCCCGCGAAAACGCACTTGGCGTGCTCGGCACCTGCCTTACACACATTGCAGAAGGCGAAGCAGCCAAACTCAATCTCGACATCGACTCACTTAGTGTGCGTGTAGAAGGAGAATGGGATCCTCGTGCCGGCCGTGCGGGATTTGAAGACACGCCCATCACACCGCAGAACCTGCGTGTCACACTCACCGTACTTACCCCCGAACCCTACGCTGCCATCCGCAAATGGATAGACCAGACAGAAAGTGTCTGCCCCATGTACAACGTCTTCAAAGACACACAGACTTTCGAGCACAAGATTGTCCGCGTGAAACGAAGCAAGAAATAAGAAACAGTGCCGGCAGGAAACTGCCGAAACACAAATTTACAGATAGATACAGTATACTAAAAGAAAAGTCAAGATGAACAAGCATATATTTTCATTCATCATCGCAGCTGCTACAACAACCGCGGCACTCGCACAAGGACCGCAGGACGTATTCCGCTCTGCACAGAAGAAACAACAACTCGAGCAAAACGCACCCTCACTGCGCAGCCACCTCAAGGAGCGCAAGGTGGCCCTGCAAGCATGGAACGCCCTGAACGCCAACGAGCTGCAGACAGTGACACTGACAGCCAACGTCACGGCCAAGAACCGCGCTGGCGTACGCGAACTGAGAGTACGCGAGTTCCACTACATTGGTGACTGCGGCTATGCACACGGCGGACAGGACTCAGGTGTAGACACCCCGACGACAGCACAAGCCGTCTTCGCCTCCGACCTGGCCGACAGCTACCTCAACCAAGCCGCCCTGCTGGGCATAGACATCGACTCGCTGACCATAGAGATACACGGACAGCCTGACAAAACGCCCACCAACCGTGTGTGGTATCCCCGCAACTTCCTCTATACCATCTATATCGACTCGCCGGCATCGGATGCCGAGCTGGAACAGCTGGCCGTCCTGGCCGAACAGAACTCCGCAGTGGCCACGCTGGTGAAGTCGGCCGTCACGCCGCAGCTCATCATCGACCGCAAGGAATCGCCCCGCGAGCGCATCATAGAAGGCAGCACCCTGGCTTCCCTGCGCGAGTATATCCACGGCAAGCGACAGGCCTTGCTGGCCAGCCGCGCCAAAGCCAAAAGCCAACCACGCGACACGGCCGCCCTCCGCAAGGCATTGGCACCCAAGCGCGGACCGTGGGTGAAGGTCTTTCCCAACGGAATCAGACAGCTGACCGTCAACGACAAATATCTCATCGTACACGATAACCCGGCCTATCTGGGCGGCACCAACCTCGGCATGACCTCCGCCGAAGGCGTACTGGGCATCCTCGGCACCTGCATCACCCACATCTCGCTGGGTCAAGCCGCCGAAAGAGCCCTCGACATAGACTCCATCTCGCTCACCGTAGAGGCAGAGTGGAATCCGCAGGCCGGACGGAAGGGACACGAACAGGAGTCCATCGCCCTGCAGAACGTGCGCTACACGTTGCATGTGCTCACTCCCGAGAGCGAGCAAGCCGTCAAGGAATGGATTGAGGCCGTGGAGAAAATCTGCCCCATGTACAACCTCTTCAAGGACACGCAGACCTTCGAACACAAGATCGTACGCGGCAACTTCAAGCCGTGATGTAGCACACAAACACACCAACTATGGAGAAGTTTCTCTCACTGATAACCTTTGCCACATTGCCTGCGACCCTGTTCGCAGGCAATGTTTCTGCCGACTCGCTCCGCCTGGTCTACCCGCCTGCATTTCAGGCAACGACGCGCCACCACTCGTTAGACTCACTGAAAGCAGAAGCAGAAAGGCAGCTGACAAGCCGTTTCGGCCAGCACTACGGATGTGCGGCTCTCTCGCTGACGGCCATCGCCGCCACGCTGGGCACCCCATTCACCGAGCAGCAGTTGCGCAGCATGTCCGACTCCTTCTCCGGAGGCATCGGACACGAGTTTGCACAAGGCACTTGCGGAGCCCTCACCGGTGCCATCATGGCCCTCGGATTCTATGCCAGCGGCGACAAGCAGAAACACCTGCGCATGGCGGCCGAGGTGTATGAAGCCTTCAAGGCACAGGAAGGCACGGTGGCCTGCGGCGACATTTACGGACGCTATCACTTCGACCGGTGCGACGGCTGCAACCGATGCGCCATCCAGAAGGTCATCGAAGTGCTTTACCAAGAAGGCGACATACAGACCGCTACCATTGCACCCTGGCAGCAACAGCCCCACGCCGACCCTGCCGAAGTCCTCCCCGACGAGGCGCAACCGGCACTGGCGGATGCCCGCTGAACCCACCCGTGCAACCCACTGAGCCTCAACTACTTATCAAACGCGCTTCAGCCGTGAGAATTTTTAATTTATTTTTTCTCAAAAAATAATTTATTAATTCTCAAAAAATAAATTAAAAATTCTCGCGACTGTGGCACTTTCGCCAAACGACTGTGGTTCACTCGCTCACAAGTGAACCTCAGAAGAAATTCAAAAACCTCAAAAAAAGCCTCGAAAAGACAAAGATTCATCTGCTTTCCGCAGAATGGTTCCGGTGTCAGCAAAGCAGGGACGCGCTGACGCATTGCACTTTGGAAAGCTAATGTCGTGATTCAACGGATAAAGGGGGCTACGCCGCCATGCGCTTCATCCAACGGCCGCGGAACAAACGAATCAGGAAGAGGGAACCGCGGAAGGTGAGTTCGATGGCCATGGCTGTCCACACACCGCGAAGACCATAGTCGCGTGCCAGCCAGGCGGCCAAGGTGAGACGCACCAGCCACATGCTACAAAGGTTGAGGACGGCCGGACGCAGGGTGTCGCCGGCTCCTACACACACGCAGTAGGCCACAATGGACGCGGCGAAGAAGGGTTCGGCAAAGGCCTCTATACGCAGGCACTCGGCTCCCAGGGCGCGGATGCCTTCCACGGGCGTCATCAGTGCCATCAGCTCCGGGGCAGAAACATACATCACCACACCCATCACGGCCATGACAATCATGCCGGTGAAGACCGTCATCCATGCAAAGCTACGGCACAGGTCGGCACGACGGGCTCCCAGACTCTGCCCTACCAGCGTGGTGGCAGCTTCTCCGATGCCATAGCCCGGCATGTAGCAAAGGCTCTCAGCGGTGATGGCAAAGGTGTTGGCGGCAATGGCAAAATTGCCCAGCGGGGCCACAATCATGGTGCTGACAATCTGCGCACCGCTCATCAGGGCAGACTGGAAAGCCATAGGGAGACTAATCTTGAAGGCATTACGGACGTAGGACCAGTTGACACGGAAGCCAATGCCTGACGCATCCAACGCATTGCGACCGAAGATGCCCAGAAGTTTGGAACGCCAGAAGGCGTGCCAACTCTGACAGAGACTGGACACAACATAAGCGACAGCCGTACCAAGGGCGGCTCCGGGTACGCCCAGACCGGCTCCGGGAATGGTCAGTGACAGTCCAAAGAACTGTATATCGCGCGTGGGGAAGATGAACAGGAAGTTGAAAATCATGTCGAGCACACACAAGACGACACTCATGGCACTCGACACGCGCATGTTGCCCTCGCACTTGAGCATCGCCGAAGCCAGATTGTTAAGTTGCATGAACGGCACGGCACATGAAAAGATGAAGAAATAGGTGCTGGCATCGCCTGCGATGTCGGCTCCACCACCCAACCAGAAGGGCAAGGAGGAGGAGACGGAGAAGGCTACAGCCATGAGCAGCAGGCTGAAAAGGAAACAGCAGGCAAGCCCGTGGCGCACCACCTGACGGGCTTTGACAAAGTCGTTGGCACCAATGAAATGGGCGGTCTGCACGGAAAAGCCCATCGAGGCCGCACTGGCCATGCCGCCAAACAGCCAGATGGTGCTCTCGACGAGCCCGATGGAAGCAGGGGCTTCGGCTCCGAGGCTGCCCACCATGGCCTGATCGATGAAAAACATCATCACGTTGGTAATCTGTGCCAGGATGGACGGAATGCTCAACAAGTAGATCAAGTTGAGCTTCTCACCATGGGTCATCGCGTGTCCGTCGCGAATCTTGCTGAGCAGATAATCACTTTTGGCTTTTGACAGCATGATTTTCTGATAGAAACGAGGGAATGCCGGCATGAAACTGGCTTCCCTCGCGCGTACATATTATATATAATTAACAAGTTCTGAACTCCGATGAAAGAATCAACGGGGAATGACTGAGCATGGACTGAAGGGAACGGACGGCTCCACTATGGCCGACGCGGTGCACGCAGGGGCGGAACCTTGTCGCCGGCATGCCAAAAGGAGACGAGCGACATGTCGAACACCAACGTGGAGTAGCCGGGAATCGTGCCATCATCGGAACCCTTCACGCCATAGCCAAGCTGATAGGGAACATAGACTCTCCAACGGTCGCCGACGTGCATATGGAGAAGGGCGGTCTGCCAACCGGTAATCAGTCCGTTGACGGCAAACGTTGCCGGTCGCGACAAATCCTCTCCGAAAGCATCGGTATAGGTTCCGTCGAAGCGATAGCCTGCCGGGAAGGAGGCTGAGGGCAACAGATGGCCAACGTAATGGATACGAACGGTGTCGGTAAAGAGCGGACTCTCGGTGCCGCTGCCTGTTTCCAGCTTGTTCACAATGATATAGCTGGAGGGCTGCAGCGTTGCTGAGGGTACTAAGGAAAAGCTGGGCAGGAGGCTCCAGGAGGCGTCACCACCGTCTACGCGCTGCTTGGCCGTGCCGTAGAAGTTGCTCCAATAGGTTTCATTCACCTCCTGCCAATTCGCGTACTCATCCACATCGTCATCGTCTTCGCTGCACGATGCAAGCCAGGACAGCAGTGCCAGAAGGCAAAAGGTGGATATACCCAGACGCTCTCGCACTTGTCTGAAGATTGCCAGAATTCTATTCATATTGTTTCTCCTTAATAAAAAAGACACGCCCTCAGCCCTTTCTCCCTGCCGGAGAGAGGGTCTGAGGGCGAGATATTATTGCAGTTTCTTGAGCAGACTGGTGATGCTCACCTGGTCTTCGATGATACCGCGGAGGTCACTGATGGCCACACGCTTCTGCTCCATGGTGTCGCGATAACGGAGTGTAACCATTCCGTCCTTCAGGGTATCGTGGTCCACGGTGACACAGAAGGGCGTTCCGATGGCATCCTGACGACGGTAACGCTTGCCGATGGAGTCTTTCTCCTCATAGTGGGTATTGAAATGGAAGCGCAAGTCGTTCACAATCTCACGCGCCTTTTCGGGCAGGCCGTCCTTTTTGACCAAAGGCAGCACGGCACACTTGACCGGTGCGAGTGCCTCGGGGAGTCGGAGGACGACGCGCGTTTCTCCGTTCTCGAGCTTTTCTTCCTGATAGGAGTGGCACATAATGGAGAGGAACATGCGGTCTACGCCGATAGAGGTCTCGATAACATACGGCGTGTAGCTCTCGTTCGTGGCCGGATCAAAGTATTTGATGCTCTTGCCAGAGTATTTCTCATGCTGCGACAGGTCGAAATTGGTACGGCTATGGATGCCTTCAACCTCCTTGAAGCCGAAAGGCATGCGGAATTCGATGTCGGTAGCGGCGTTGGCATAGTGCGCCAGCTTGTCGTGATCGTGGAAACGGTAGTTCTCTGCACCGAAGCCAAGAGCCTGATGCCACTTCATGCGGGTTTCCTTCCACTTCGGGAACCACTCCAGCTCGGTGCCGGGAGCAACGAAGAACTGCATCTCCATCTGCTCAAACTCACGCATACGGAAAATAAACTGACGGGCAACAATCTCGTTGCGGAAAGCCTTACCAATCTGTGCAATACCGAACGGAATCTTCATGCGGCCGGTTTTCTGCACGTTCAGGTAGTTGACGAAGATGCCCTGTGCCGTCTCCGGACGCAGGTAGACCTTCATCGCGCCGTCGGCGGAGGCTCCCATCTCGGTCGAGAACATCAGATTGAACTGACGAACGTCGGTCCAGTTGCGCGTACCGCTGATGGGGCAGACAATCTCTTCATCGAGGATAATCTGCTTCAAGGCTTCCAAATCGGGTCCCTGCATAGCTGCGGCATAACGCTCATGAAGGGCATCGCGCTTCTCCTTGATCTCCAACACACGCGGTGATGTAGCCAGATACTGTTCTTCATTGAAAGCATCCTTGAAACGCTTGCGAGCCTTCTCCACTTCCTTCTGAATCTTGTCGTCGTACTTGGCAATCTGATCTTCAATCAGCACGTCGGCACGATAACGCTTCTTCGAGTCGCGGTTGTCAATCAGCGGATCGTTGAAGGCATCCACATGGCCGCTGGCTTTCCAGATAGTCGGGTGCATGAAGATGGCAGAATCGATGCCCACGATATTCTCGTGGAGCAGCACCATGGACTGCCACCAATATTGCTTGATATTGTTCTTGAGCTCCACACCGTTCTGCGCATAGTCATAAACGGCACCAAGTCCGTCATAGATCTCACTGCTGGGGAAGACAAAGCCATATTCCTTGCAATGGCTTACAATCTTCTTGAATACATCTTCTTGTTGTGCCATGATTTTATTTATTTGCAATTTTTGAGGGCAAAGGTACTCATTTTCCATTAAAAATCAGTATCTTTGCCACATAAATAAATATAAATGGAGCAAGAAAAGGTCATAGAACGCATCAAATGCAGTCATCATGTTCCACCAGTTTTATGCAAAAACAGGGACATTCACAACTGAAGAAGGAAGGTTTTACTCTCAGGTACAAACCATGAGAGAAGAAAGCGAGTACAACTGCACTTACGATGTAACGGAAGATGATATCGTCCCCAAAATAGAACCAGCCCGGCTCTTCATTGGGAAGATACAGAAACTTATTCAGGGAGATTAATATTCAGGCGACTTAAAAGCCGCCTGAATCAACACCCTTACAATCCTCAAGAACATATCGCTAATATTTGTACACAACTGCAGATATTTGCGCTTCGGGCATTCTAAAGATACTTCCTCCTTTTCCCTCTTGCGTAGTTACGAGAATAGCACAACCACCAAGGCTTGCAGCCTTCTTCTGCAATTTCTTTAACGTTTTTTGCTGGTATTTCCCTTGTGTTGTACCTAAAGACCAAGCACCTCCACTTTTCTCTGTGAATTCTTGTATTCTAACTAACCCCGTACACTCTTCTTTATCGCGCAAAACCTGTATTTTATCAAAATCCTTTTCTGGGTTATTTATGATAACCTTTTGTGAACATTCTTCTATTCTACCACTACCATACTTAATCTGTGCGATTGCGATCTTACCTAAAGTGGAACTTACATCTTCACCTTCATATTGAAATTTGACAAATGCGGGCTCATTTTCTACAACTTTACCCTTAGCGACTATACCATTATGAAGGGTTATCTCATCTTGTGCGAATAAATTTGCAACTCCCATTATAAAAATGAACAGGACGAATATTTTTTTCATTGCATTCTTAGTTTTACGTCCGCTCCTTCACGGACAAAGATTAATAAATTGCTAAATACTTGTCCTTTGGAGATGAACAAAGGTTCGGGTATGTGCATAAAAAAGCGCGGACAAAACTCTTTCATATTGCTCTTTGAGGTCTTCGACTACCTATGCTGCTAATATCTGAGTAAAGCCCACGCCATTCGGCGTGAGCGTCCTTGCTTTACTCTTAGCAGCATTCTGAAAGTGTCGAAGTTTCAAAGATGCAAGAATAAAAGCGTAACGCTTTTCCAATATATTCAAGATGCACACACGAAGGTGCTTTTGCTTATTCCATAGGCAGTAGGTTTTGGTGTTTCATGGTGGCAAAGATAAGGAATTATCCGAATGTGACCAAATCTTTTAAAGAGAAAATCCCTCCGGAAGAAAACATTCTTTCCAGAGGGATTTTCTCTTTATCATCGGGTCAGGACGCAGCACACTATCCCAGCACCCAGCCTACGAGGTAGAGGACAATGGGGATGGTGACGATGGCTATGCCGATGAAGTCGATATAGACACCGGTCTTGATCATCTTCGTGATGGGAATGTAGCCGCTGGCGTAGACAATGGCGTTAGGCGGTGTCGAGACGGGCAGCATGAAGCCGAGCGACGACGACAATGCCACACCGACAGCAACGGGAACGGGGCTGAAACCGGCCGAAACGGCTGCGCCGATGGCCAACGGACCAATCATATTGGTTGCAGCGGTGTGCGAGGTGAGTTCCGACAGCAACAGTGCCATGACGCAGAAGACGGCGATGAAGACGATCTGCGGCGGATTGCCGCCCAGACTGTTGATGATGAGCTGTCCGATCCACTCCGACAAGCCCGTGCTGTACATCATTCCGCCCATAGCCAGACCGCCACCGAACAACAGCAGCGTTCCCCACTCGATTCCTCCGACGGCTTCGCGCCAGTTCAGCGTTGTCTTCGTAAAGTTCTTGTTCACCGGCAGGAAGAAAAGCAGCAATGCACCGACCATGGCCACGGCCGATTCGGGCAGGATGCGGTTGTAGGTCTTCAGGATTTCACTCTCCGTTCCGGCAGTCATGCTGATGATACCGGGCGTAACCCACAGCACAACGGCCACCATGAAGGCAAAAAGCGTGTTTTTCTGCGCCCACGTCCATTTGCCCAGGCCCTTCACTTTTTCTTCAATGAGTTCCTGAGCACCGTCGATATGGTTGATGTCGGCAGGGAACATGCGCCACAATACGATATAGGCAATGACAAAGTAGCACACCATGGCCACAAAGCCCCACACCATCCACTGGAAGAAAGAGATATGAATGCCGGCCAGTTCGTCGAGGAAGCCCAGCATAATAATATTAGGTGGCGTGCCGATCGGGGTGAGCACACCGCCGATGGAGCAGGCGTAAGCCGTCATCAGCATGAGTCCCGTGGCATATTTGTAGGTGCGCAGGTTAATCTCCTTGCCGCGCACAGCCATCATTTCGCGTATAGCCTCGAGCAATCCCAGCGCAATGGGGAACATCATGGCTGCCGTAGCCGTGTTGCTGATCCATCCCGAACAGAGCATACAGGCCAGTCCGATGGCCAGGAAGATGCGTCGGGGCGAGTCGCCCACCCACTTCATCGACATGATACCGTAGGCAATGCGCTTGTCCAGGCCGTTCACCATCATGGCTTTGGCGATGACGAAGCCGCCCATGAAAAGGAAAATCATCGGATTGGAGAAGGCTGCAAAGGCTTCTTTCATCTTGACGATGCCCAAGACGACACAAAGCGTGGGGCCTACGAGCGATGTCACGGGGATGGGTATCGGCTCCGTAATCCACCACAGGGCCACCAACGTGACCACTGCCAGCAAGTGATGGGCTTCGGGCGAAAGCCCCGCAATCGGCGTTATCCATACCAACAGCGCACAAATGGGGCCACAAATGGCACCGATGAGCCGTCGCCGCCGGTCAAACTTGGAGTCTTTGTTCTCTTGTTCCTGTGCAACAGGAGGGTTTTCAGTCTTCACTGGATCCATGTCAAAATATGTTTATGATGGTATTAATAGAATTATTTGCTGCAAATTTAACGATTTTTTTTCATACCTGTGTGCACTTTTCCAAAAACTTTTGTATATTTGCAACATCAACATTGCAAAAGACAATTATAATCTATTACATCATGAACGGAACATTAATCATCGTCTGCATCGTATTCCTCATCGGAATCGGGCTCGTCTTCTACAAGTACAGCCACCGCAAAAGCTTACACGACAACGTAGAACAGCTCAGGAAAGTCATCGCGCTGACCTTTGAGGAGGCCGAAAAGCCTGTCATCTCACAAAACCGTCTCATCAAGGGGCTGAAACAACACCTCGGCATCAACGAGAAAATGGCGTTGAAGCTCATCGGCAAGGCTCGCCACGAGAACCTGATAGAAGTAGAAGCCACCGACCTGAAGAAACTCGGCAAAATACAATACAAGAAAACATTCTGATGCCGCATCCGTCCGGCGTCACAAGTCCTTTTCCACCATGTAGCACCCCTTGCAGGTTCCATGTTCAGATATGGAATTTGCAAGGGATTTTTGTAGGGTCTTCACCCTGCGCAGGCAGTCTGCTTCCATGCCCTTCTCCCTCTGTTTAAAAGCCACAGAATCCACCTCCGCAACCCACTGAGACTCAACAACTTAGCAAATGAGCCCCAGTGGTGAGAATTTTTAATTTATTTTTTGAGAATTTTTAATTTATTTTTTCTCAATTAATAAA
>CAMHEA010000056.1 GCA_946184025.1 uncultured Prevotella sp. | reverse complement strand
TCATCAATACATGTACCGCATGCGATACAATCTTCACTAATAACGTAAGCCATAATGTTAAGTATTTATTTTGTTAATAATATGCTCCCATCATAGGTACGCATACCTATATTTGTAGACTGCAAAGATATATATTTATTTTCGTAATACCTACAAATGATGAGTAAAAATTCTACTATTTATACGTTTTCAAAATAGGATTGAAGGCAATAAGAACCGAGAATCAGCGTTATAATAATGATGAGACAGAAGATATACCTTATTATATTATGCCTGCTGGGCGTGGCCAAGCTGTCGGCACAGGAACGCCGGCTGGAGAACCGCCCTTACACTGACCTTCGGCCGTTCCACTTCGGTGTACTCGTGGGCACGCACCTGCAAGACCTTGAACTGCTGAATGCCGGCCCGCAGCTGATTACGGGCGACGACGGCATCACGGCGGAGAAGCTGGTATCGGTAGATCAGGATCGTTGGGATCCCGGTTTCACGGTGGGTGTGCTCGGTGAGGTTCGCCTGAGCACCTATTTCCAGTTCCGTGTGGCTCCGGCCATGTATTTCGGCACCCGCCATTTCACCTTCCACAACCTCACCGACCTGAACGCCAATGGTGAGCCGACGGAGCAGCGACAGGAACTGAAGACAGCCTACGTCTCTGCCGCCTGCGACCTGATAGCCGCCGGTCCGCGATTCAACAACCACCGCCCCTATGTCATGGTGGGCGTCAACCCGATGATCAATCTCTCGGGCAAGGACGACGACTATCTGAAGCTGAAACACTTCGACACTTATCTGGAGTTGGGGCTGGGTTGCGATTTCTACCTTCCGTTCTTCAAGCTGCGCCCGGAACTGAAGTTCATGTACAGTCTCACAGACTGCCTGGACAAGACCCATGCCGACAAGATCCGGGACAAGAACATGCTTCAGTACACCAAGGCCGTGAAAGAGGCACGCAGCAAGATAATTGCCCTCACCTTCTACTTTGAATAACCCCCATTCCGACATAAGAAGCCAGCTGTATGCCACGTTTTCAACCTGCATACAGCTGGCTTTTTCTATGCACGAAGAGCTATCAGAATGGCTTCTGAAGGGTCTCTGCTAACCTACTGAGGCTCAATGACTTATCAAACGAGCTTCGGCGAAGAGAATTTTTAATTTATTTTTTCTCAAAAAATAATTTATTAATTCTGAAAAAATAAATTAAAAATTCTCGCGACTGTGGCACTTTCAATGGACGAGTGAGGCTGAAAGGCCAAATGGAACAGCCCCTCCTGTTCGGGAGAGGCTGCAAATGGGGGGGTAAGGAAACGAGGATGAGCCTTCCAAGAGGCTCCAGTGGAGCTACTTTTTCTGCATGTCGAGCACCAGCCGACCGATGTAGATACCGTGTTTTCCGTTCTGGTCAACGGGCACCTGCTTTCCTTCGGCATCGGTTGCATAGTGCAATGTCTTCATATAGGTATGCGAATGTCCGCCGAGAACAAGGTCGATACCTTTCACACCGGCCAGCATAACCTGATCGTTCATGCCGCGGTTGTCCCATCCGAGGTGAGACACACAGATGACGAGGTCGCACTTCTTTTTGTTTTTCAGGAACGCCGCCATCTCGTTGCCCACCGCCACGGGGTCAAGATACTTCACTCCCTGACATTTGGCCGTGTCAACGAGTCCATCCATCTCCGGATCGAGGGCGAAGAGTCCAATCTTCACGCCACGGCGTTTGATGATTGTCCACCGTTTCACGGTCCCTTCCACAGGTGTCCCCGTGAAGTCGTAGTTGGAACAGAGGATGGGGAAGTTGGCTTTGCGGAAGAGTCGCGCCATGTTTTCAAGTCCGAAGTCGAACTCGTGATTTCCGACAGTCGATGCGTCGCACTTCATCCGGTTCATCAGTTCCACTTCCACGTCGCCCTTGAACAGCGTATAGTAGGACGATCCCTGCGAGAAGTCGCCGCTGTCGATGTAGAGCAGGTCCGGATCCTGGCGACGCTGCTCCTCGAGCATGGCCGCGCGCCGCAGGTATCCGCCCCTCCCGGCCAGCAAGGTGTCTGCCAAGTTGGGGTTGAGGGGCAAGATGCAGCTGTGAGTGTCGTTGGAATGGAGGATGACCAGTTGACGGTCTTTCTGTGCCGATGCCATGAGGGTCGTCAGACAGAGCACGATGGTGATGATATTTCTTTTCATAGTCTGATGCGTATGATGGTGTTCTATCGTTTTTTTGTACTTACTGGGAAGGCTATTCCACGGTGATGCGCCCGTCTTTCTGCGCATCCACCTCTTGTCCCTGTGCCATTTTCTCGCGGAAATAGTCCATGATGATGAACCGCACGTTGTTGTGCTCGTCCTTCGGCGAATGGATGTCGGTGCCGTTCTTGAAGGCCGCCATACCGTCGTTGCCTTGTGCCACATAGTCGAGGGTGACCACACGATAGGTGCGTTGCGGGTCTATCGGCTCGCCGTTCACCGTGGCCTCGACGAGCCGGTTTTCCTTGGTGATGCGCAGGCGCACCGTACCGCTCACGCCTTCGCCGCCCGATGCGGCTATCTGCTGGAACAGTTCGGTCACCATCTCGCCCTTCAGCGTCAGGAAACAGATCTTGTTCTCAAACGGTGCAACATCCAGTACATCGCCGACGGTGACTGGCCCCTTGGCAAAAGCAGCCCGCATGCCACCGATATTATATACGGAGAAATCCGGCTGTTCGTCATAGGCCTTGCCAGCCCACATCAGTATGTCGGAAAGGAGGTTGGACAGCGGACTCTCGGGAGCCTCGGCCGCCAGGAAGCGCGCCGCATGTCCCACCACGGGAGCCATGATGCTGTCTACCTGTGCCTTGTAGGGCACGAGGAAAGCCGTCGGCTCCATGGGCAACTGTGTGTCATAGCGGTTGTCAATCAATATGCGTGAGCGTTCAACTCCCGCCAAACGGTAGTGCGACGCACACGAACAAAACAGCAGTACCGTCGTCAGGCCTGCCAGATACGTTAGGTTTTTCTTCATAAGCTCCATTAGTATGTATTTAAAGTTTACGTTGTCAAAGATACGAAGTTTTTCCGACAACGGCAAAGAGAAACGGGAAAAACTCCGTCGGAGCAGCATCCGGACACGGGGAATCGACGTGTTAGAAAATAAATACGCCCAAAAACTTGCCCGTTTTGCAGAAAAGTCGTAACTTTGCAGCCGCTTTCGATGTAACCGCTGGCAGTGGAAGAGTCATTGGCCATGTTGCATTGGGCAATCAACAATTAATAAACAAAAGAACAATGGATTTAATTAAAGTTGCTGAAGAAGCATTCTCGACTGGCAAGCAGTTCCCGGAGTTCCGTGCAGGAGACACCATTACGGTTGCTTACAAGATCGTCGAGGGAAACAAGGAGCGTATCCAGCTCTATCGTGGTGTTGTCATCAAGATTAACGGACACGGAGAGAAGAAGCGTTTCACCGTTCGCAAGATGTCGGGTACGGTAGGTGTTGAGCGTATCTTCCCCCTGGAGTCACCCAACATCGACTCTATCGAGGTGAACAAGCATGGTAAGGTACGTCGTGCCAAGCTCTACTATCTGCGCAAGCTGACTGGTAAGGCTGCCCGCATCAAGGAAAGACGCGCTCCCATTGTCAAGGACTAATCGTCCTTCCAGATTGCAGATCCATAAAAAAGAGACACTGGCCGGATGGCATCAGCGTCTCTTTTTTTGTTCATTCGTAGTTAATCTGTCCGTCACTGTCGCCGTGGAGTGTCGTCTGTAAGTCTTCCCATTTCTGGAATCCGGCAAACAGGGCGATGCGGTCGAGTGTCTCCTGACTCGGCTTTTCCTTACCGGTGAGGTATCCCCACAGCTTCTTGAGCGATCGGGAAGATAGGTTCACATGGTATTTCTCCAGTGTTTCCGACACTTTTTCAAAATCGTGCGCTTTCGGTTTGTGGATACTCAGCCGTGCAAGTAGGTTTTTGATGTTCTTTTTCATTTTGCGTTTATTATTCTTTTCACATGACATTGCAACAAGTTTCCTTCGCTGTCGCGCAGATGCATGCCGCTGCCGTTGCAGTATCGGAACATGTTGCATGCTGCGCAGGCTCCCGTCTTCATCCAACGGCGGTCCCGATAGGGCTGGAAGCGGTTCTCCCACACGTCCATGAAGTCATCTTCATAGATATTTCCTTGATGATAGTCGGCGCGTATGCTTGAACAGGCAGAGATACTGCCGTCAACAAGCACCGAACCGACCGTGATGCCGGCCTTGCAGAAGAACGAATAGTCGCGGACATCCATCTCATAGCGTCCCACGAAGCCCTCACAGCCATAAGCCGTGGTAATTTCGCCCTGCTGCCGGGTCTCACTGATGAAGTCGAGGAGCTGCCGATAGTGTTCATCCGTCAGTTGCATGCCGGGCGTGGTGGCTCCGCGCCCGACGGGAAACACATCAAGCAGTCGCCAGGAGGGCACCCCTTTCTCCACCAGGAAGCTACGCAGTGCCGCCAGTTCGCCGAAGTTGCGTTCCGTCACGCAGGTTACGATGTCCCAGAGCACGTTCTTCGTGTCGCGAAGCAGGTCGATGGCCTGCGAAACGGCCTGAAAGCTATCTTTGTTGCCACGCATCCAGTTGTGGTTGTCCTCCAGTCCGTCGAGACTGATGGTCATGGCGTGCATGCCTGCATCCACCAGCTGCTGCAACAGCGGCGGGGTGAGGTAGAGTCCGTTGGTCACCATGCCCCAAGGGAAGCCATGGTCATAGATGGCGCGGCAGCATTCCACGATGTCGTCGCGCATCAGCGGTTCCCCGCCAGTAATGATGACGAACACCTGCCGGGGATCCGTCTTGCGGGCAATGCTGTCCAGTACGCCCAGAAAATCGGACAGCGGCATATCGTCGTGACCTGCCACGGTCTTGCAGTCGCTGCCGCAATGGCGACAATGGAGGTTGCACCGCAGCGTACACTCCCAAAACAACTGATACAACGGATGCTCAGCCACGATGTGCTGTTGCATCTTCCGCTGTATTTCCAGCCCCAGGCGTTTCCTCAGTGTGAGGTCACGATACTTCATTTCTTGTTCTTTCCAAACTCGTTGAGTACGTTTTCGGGCACACGCTGCTGCTCATTCTGCAGGCTGTCGATTTCGTTCGACACACTTTGCATCGCCTTTTCCATCTCCTTCCGTTGTTCCGCCTGCCGCTTTTCCATGGCCGCAATGGCCTCACGCATGGTGTTCGGACCGCCGTAGACGCACTCTCCGCGACCGATGTTCTCGTAGTCGCTCCGCATCCGCGCCAGTTGGGCCGCCTTTTCAGCAATCTCACCGTCCAACCGGGCTTGCCGACGGCCAATTTCCTCCTGCACACGCACACGATCCAAACCTTCCTTGGAACGGCAGGAGCCGAAGCCGAGGCTCATCAAGGCTGTCGACAGCAGTGAAAGCATGAGGGGCGAAAGTCTTTTGTACTTCATCTCCGCGTTTTCTTTTTCTTTGTGGTTACACTTTTGTTCCCTTCAGGAAGCCTCTTCAGGACTTCTCTGACGGCAAATGTACGAAAATAAATCTTTCCACGCAACAGAATCGGAGAAAAACATTCGCTCCCTTCGTTTTTTCCGCATGGTTTTTGTACCTTTGCAACGCATTGAACAGACAACCACCCAAATATGAAAGAATTAGCACTCAAGTACGGATGTAATCCGAACCAGAAGCCTTCCCGTATCTATATGGAGGAAGGCGAACTGCCCATCAACGTCATCAACGGCCGTCCCGGCTACATCAACTTCCTGGACGCACTCAACTCATGGCAGCTTGTGAAGGAACTCAAGCAGGCTACAGGCCTTCCGGCAGCAGCCTCCTTCAAGCATGTGAGCCCCGCCGGAGCCGCCGTGGGACTGCCCCTGAGCGACACGCTGAAGAAAATCTACTTCGTCGACGACGTGACGATAGCACTCTCGCCGCTGGCCTGTGCCTATGCCCGTGCCCGCGGAGCCGACCGCATGTGCTCCTATGGCGACTTCGTGGCACTGAGCGACACCTGCGACGCAGCCACGGCCACCCTCATCAAGCGCGAAGTGAGCGACGGCGTCATCGCACCGGGCTACACTGACGAAGCCCTCGCCATCCTCAAGGACAAGCGCAAAGGTACCTACAACGTCATCCAGATTGACCCCGACTACGTTCCGGAGCCTATCGAACGCAAGCAGGTGTTTGGCATCACCTTCGAACAAGGGCGCAACGAGATACGGCTGGACGATCCAGCCCTCTTTGAGAACATCCCGACCAAGAACAAGACGTTCACCGACGAAGCCCGCCGCGACCTCATCATCGCACTCATCACCCTGAAATATACCCAGTCCAACTCCGTATGCTACGTCAAGGACGGACAGGCCATTGGCATCGGAGCCGGACAGCAGAGCCGCATCCACTGTACCCGTCTCGCCGGACAAAAGGCTGACATCTGGTGGTTGCGCCAAAGTCCCAAGGTGATGAACCTCCCCTTCAAGCCCGGTATCCGTCGTGCCGACCGCGACAACACCATCGACGTATATATCAGCGACGAATATGAAGATGTACTGCGCGATGGCACTTGGCAGCAGTTCTTCACCGAAAAGCCGGAAGTGTTCACGCCCGAGGAAAAGAAGGCCTGGATAGCCCAGAACACCCATGTGGCACTCGGCAGCGATGCGTTCTTCCCCTTTGGAGACAACATCGAACGCGCCCACAAGAGCGGCGTAGCCTACATCGCACAGGCCGGAGGCAGCATCCGCGACGACCATGTCATCGACACCTGTGACAAGTACGGCATCGCCATGACCTTCACCGGCGTACGCCTGTTCCATCACTAAACAGGGACAGGAGGCTGGAGACAGGAAGCAGAAAGCCTGTCGGAATCCCGATACACCAAAAGACAACCCAGAAAGGAGGAACAAGACATGAACGACGACTTTCAGAACATATTGGAAAACGGCATCTCCTTCAAGCGCGGAGGCGGTCAGCGCAAGACCGACGACGACAAAGTGAAGACCAAAGCCAAAAAGAAGAAGTACATTACGGGCGCACACGGAAGCGGATCGGCACGACAAAAAGCCAAATATCGCGAACAACGGGCCAACCGCCGGAAAGGATAGCATGCCCCGACAACGACAAAAGACCGGACGAAAGAGAATGTTCTTTCGCCCGGTTTTTCGTTTTTCCACCCAGCATGAAGCCCAGCCATGAAGCAATATAGCCTATATGGCAAAGTAATAAAGGGTTTATTACCCGGCAATATAGGCTGTTTTTCCGAGCAATACAGGCTGTTTCACTTCACGGGAGAAGACCCACGGAGCGGAAAGTGAAGGCAGAAGAAGACAAGAGAGTGTATCAACGGAGCAGGATGCCCGTGAAAATGCGGCCGCTCTGGATGCCGAGCCGGCGGGCTGAGAAATAGTTTTCCACGTCATCGAAGGTACAGATTCCGCTCATGGTGATCTTTTCAGAGAGGACGCCGGCATCCATCAGCTGCAAACGGTTGCAGAGCGGCAGGTCGAGATGCCATTTCCACGTACGGGCACCGGCTTCGGTCGACAGTGCAGGATACTTCCGCGCGATATGCTCCATCGGGAAACCAGCCTCAGAGAAGGCAGCATAGACCTCATCGCCGACTTCAAAACGAGCCAGCGAGATACCCGGTCCGACGACGGCCTGACAATCGGCAGGGCAAGTGCCATAGGCTTCTTGCATGACACGGACGGTCTTGCGGACAATGGCAGCAACGGTTCCGCGCCATCCGGCATGGACAGCGGCGGCGGCATGGTGGCACGCGTCATATATAATAATAGGTATACAGTCGGCCGTCGATACGCCGATGCACAGGCCAGGTTGGTCGGTCATCACAGCATCGACACCTTCCAGCGACCGGGCGCGTGCCGTTTCAGAAAGGGAAAGAAAGGCTGCATCGACCTGCCTGACTTCCGTCTGATGGGTCTGATGGGGATAGACCAGATGCGCCTCGTCAATGTCCAACAGCAGACAAAGCCGGCGACGGTTCTCGGCAATGGCCACCAGATTGTCGCCGCAATAATGATTGATGTTGAACGACGCGTAACGGCCTTCCCCCACACCGCCATGACGGGTAGAGCTGAAGGCCGTTACGCGCTCAGAAAAAGAATAGTAGTGTAGCTGCGGCAGTACGTTCGTGGTCATGCTTCGTCGTCTTCGAGATCCTCCACATCGAAAAACTCCACGTCGTCCATGTCCAACTCGTCGGCATCCAGGATTTCAAGATCCTCGCCTTCAGCCTCCAGTTCGGCCGCAAAGCGGCTCATATCCTTGTCGCGGTGTACAAGTGTGTCTTCAGCCGTAATGTCTTGGAGTTTGTTGCTTTCACTGTTGAGCTCTTGCCAGAGGATATCCTTCAGTTCGTCGAGCCCTTTTCCTGTGACGGCGGAAATGAAGACGACCGGCAAATCGTCGGGCAACGTCTCGCGGAGCATGTCAATGAGCTCGTCATCGAGCAGGTCGCACTTCGTAACAGCCAACACCCGGTGCTTGTCGAGCATCTCCGGATTGAAGTTTCTCAGTTCGTTGAGCAGGATTTCATACTCACGCTTGATGTCATCGGTATCGCCCGGCACCATGAACAGCAGCAATGAGTTGCGTTCGATATGCCGCAGGAAACGGAGTCCGAGTCCGCGGCCTTCGCTGGCACCCTCGATGATGCCCGGAATGTCGGCCATGACAAACGATTTGTTGTCGCGATAGCCCACAATACCCAGACTGGGCTCCATGGTTGTAAAGGGATAGTTGGCGATTTTGGGTCTGGCGTTTGACAAAGAAGACACCAACGTGGACTTTCCTGCGTTCGGAAAGCCTACAAGACCAACGTCGGCGAGGAGCTTCAGTTCGAGAATGACCGTCATTTCCTGCATAGGCTCGCCCGGCTGAGCATAGCGCGGAGCCTGATTGGTAGCACTGCGGAACTGGAAGTTGCCCAGTCCGCCACGGCCACCCTTCAGCAGCATCACCACTTGGCCGTCGTAGGTCACGTCGCACACATACTTGCCGGTCTCGGCATTGTAGACGACGGTGCCACAAGGCACATCGATATACTCGTCCTTGCCGTCTGTGCCGTGACACTTGTCCTTTCCGCCGTTTCCGCCGTGTTCGGCGAAGACGTGGCGTTGGTATTTCAGGTGCAGCAACGTCCAGTAGTTATGATTGCCGCGCAGGTAGACGTTGCCGCCGCGGCCGCCATCGCCGCCGTCGGGACCGCCGTTGGGGTTATACTTCACATGGCGCAGGTGCATAGAGCCCTTGCCTCCCTTGCCGGAACGGCATACAATCTTTACATAGTCAACGAAATTCGATTCTGCCATAGTTGCTTTGCCTTTGTCAAACAGTCTTTAATGAACAAGAAACGAACCCAAGCCCATTGCCGTTTCTTTTGGTAGGACAGCACGGGTATTGGATTCGTCCGACTCAGTATTACACGCTATTTGTTTGTGAGTGTGCCTATAAGCTGTCGACGACCTTGCAGACGCGTGCAAAAATGTCGTCGATGGAGCCTAAACCGTCCACATGATGACGGATACCTTCCTTCTCATACCAGTCAATGAGGGGAGAAGTCTGCTGATGGTACACGTCCAGACGCTTCTTGATGGTCTCCTCGTTGTCGTCGGAGCGGCCGCTCTGCTGTCCGCGCAACACCAGACGGGTCATCAGTTCGTCTTCCGGCACGAACAATTCAATCATCGCAGCAACGCAGTGACCACGTTCTGCCAGCATCTTCTTGAGAGCTTCGGCCTGCGGAATGGTACGGGGAAACCCGTCGAAGATGACTCCTTCATGCTCCTTTCCAAACTCGTCGTACACCTTTGCAAGCATATCGACAATCAGCGCATCGGGAACGAGCTGGCCTTGGTCAATGTATCCCTTTGCCGTCTGGCCCAGTTCCGTGTTGTTCTTGATTTCTCGGCGCAGCACATCACCCGTAGAGATGTGGCCGAGGCCGTACTTCTCAATCATTTTGTCGCTCTGCGTGCCTTTGCCTGCACCCGGAGCACCGAAAATAACAATATTCTTCATATCCAAAAAACTATTCTACTACCGTATAAATATCTTTCAGGTTACGTCCCTGCTGGTCATAGTCGAGTCCGTAGCCTACAATAAACTCATTGGGAATTTCCATTGCTGCATACTCGATGTTGAGGTCTACTTGCAGCTTTTCAGGTTTGACGAGCAATGTGCAAATGTGCACCGATGCCGGATTGCGCGTACCGATGGACTCAATCATCTGCTTCATGGTAAGCCCCGTGTCCACGATGTCCTCCACAATGATGACCGTCCGACCTGTCAGGTCTTCGTTGATACCAATGACTTCCTTCACTTTGCCTGTGGATGTGACACCCTCATAGGATGCCAGTTTGACGAAACTGATCTCACAGGGGATGGTCAGCTGCCGCATCAGGTCTGCTGCAAAGACAAACGAGCCGTTGAGAACAGCCAACAGAAGCGGATTCTTGCCATCCATGTCGCGATTGATGCGGTCGGCTACAGCCTTCACGCGCTCCAAGATCACTTTCTCCGGAATGGAAACCTTAAACGTCTTATCCTTAATGGTCACTTTGCTCATTGCCGTTTTTTTTGATATTTCGGCGCAAAATTACGAAAAAAAATGCACTTACTGGCATGTTCCATGCAAAAAACTCCGCACACCTGCCATCTAACTCCTAACTTTTTCGTAATTTTGCGCAGGAATATGAAGATTTTTACGAGTGCTCAGATAAAAGAGCTGGACAGATATACAATGGAACACGAGCCGATTCGCTCCATTGACCTCATGGAAAGGGCAGCCAAAGCACTGACCCGCACCATCACGGAACAATGGAGCAACCGCACGCCTGTGGTTGTCTTTGCCGGTTCCGGCAACAACGGCGGCGATGCACTGGCCGTAGCCCGCATGCTGGCAACGGAAGGCTACAACGTCAAGGCCTACCTGTTCAACATCAGCAACCACCTCTCTGAGGACTGTGCCGCCAACCGCCAGCGCATCATCGACTGCAAGCAGGTGCGCGAATTCGTCGAGGTGACGACCCAGTTTGACCCGCCCGTGCTCGATGCCGAGACCCTCGTCGTCGACGGCCTCTTCGGTTCCGGCCTCAACAAGCCGCTGGCCGGCGGATTTGCATCCCTCGTAAAATACATCAACCAGTCACCCTCAAAGGTCGTCAGCATTGACATGCCGTCGGGACTGATGCCCGAAGACAACTCCTACAACATCAGTGCCAACATTATTCATGCCGACCAGACCCTCACCCTCCAACACAAGAAGCTCGCGTTCATGTTTGCAGACAATCAGCAGTACATCGGCGAGTTGCGTGTCTTGGACATCCGGCTCAGTCAGGAATACATCCGCAAGACCGAAGCCCAATATACCATCCTTGAGGAAAACGATATTCGCAGCTGCATGAAGCCCCGCGACGACTTTGCCCACAAAGGAACGATGGGCAATGCGCTCATCATCGCCGGCAGCTACGGCATGTCCGGAGCCGCCGTGCTGGCCACACAGGCCTGTCTGCGGTCCGGAGCCGGAAAGGTAGTCGCCCACACCCCGCGCAAGAACTACAACATCATGCAGATAGCCGTGCCCGAAGCCGTGATGCAGATGGACTACGAGGAGACCTATTTCTCCGAAGCCGTAGACGCAGAAGACTTCGATGCCATCGGCATAGGCCCCGGACTGGGACAGCACGAGAACACAGCCATCGCCCTCATCACCCAGTTGCGACGCTCGCAGTGCCCCATCGTCGTCGATGCCGACGGCCTGAACATCCTCGCCAACCACCGTGCATGGATTCAGCAGCTGCCCAAAGGCATCATTATGACCCCTCATCCGAAGGAGTTTGAACGCATGGCAGGCACCGCATGCAACGGCGACTACGAACGACTGAACAAAGCCCGCGAGCTGGCTGAGAACCTGAAGGTCTACATTCTGTTGAAAGGCCACTACTCAGCCTTATGCCTTCCCAACGGACGCGTCCTGTTCAACAGCACAGGCAACAGCGGCATGGCTACTGCCGGAAGCGGCGACGTGCTTACAGGCATCATCACCGGCCTGCTGGCACGCGGCTATCATGCTGCCGACGCATGTTCCATCGGCATGTATCTGCACGGACTGGCCGGCGACCTGGCCGCCCGTGACCTCGGAAAGGAAAGTCTCATTGCCAGCGACCTCATCCGCTACCTGCCGAAGGCCTTCCTGCGGCTCAACAGCTAAGCGGCCCTCAGCGCGGCAACAGCCCCCTCCCCCACTGCTATTATTCCCATCTCACTAACCCACTGAGCACCAGTCACTTACCGAACGGGCTTCAGCGGGGAGAATTTTTAATTTATTAATTCTCAATTTTTAAATTAAAAATTCTCAAAAAATA
>CAMHEA010000055.1 GCA_946184025.1 uncultured Prevotella sp. | reverse complement strand
TCGGTATCTCTATCCCCGATGACAAGGCAGAGAAGATTGCTACTGTCGGCGACGCTATCGCTTACATCGAGGAGAACGCAAAATAAGTTTTTTGAAAAACGTTCGATGAGGGATTAGTGATTATGGATTAAGGTTTTCGCGGTCCGCAAGGCCAGAAACCCTAATCACTAATCCCTAATCCTTTATTTTTTATATTATCTATGGAATTAAAAAGAGTAGTCGTTACAGGTCTGGGAGCCGTGACACCGGTGGGAAACACACCCGAGGAGACTTGGGCCAACCTGCTGGCAGGCAAGAGTGGCGCAGCACCTATAACGCAATTCGATACGACATTGTTTAAAACAAAGTTCGCCTGCGAGGTCAAAGACCTCAATGTGAACGACTATCTGGACCGTAAAGAGTCGCGGAAGATTGACCGCTACACCCAGCTGGCCATGATTTCGGCTATTCAGGGTGTCAAGGACAGCGGTCTGGACTTGGAGAAGGAAGACAAGAACCGCATCGGTGTGATCTACGGCGTAGGCATCGGCGGCATCAGGACATTCGAGGATGAGGTCACCTATTATGGTGTGCACAAGGAAGACGGCCCCAAATTCAGCCCCTTCTTCATCCCGAAGATGATTGCCGACATCGCTTCCGGCCACATCTCCATCCACTTCGGCTTCCACGGACCCAACTATACCACAACGAGTGCATGTGCTTCGTCAAGCAGCGCATTGGCTGATGCCTTCAATCAGATCCGTCTTGGCAAGGCCAATGTCATCGTGGCAGGTGGCGCCGAAAGTGCTATCTGTGCTTGTGGCATCGGTGGTTTCAATGCCATGAAGGCACTTTCCACCCGCAACGACGAACCTGCGAAGGCCAGCCGGCCTTTCAGTGCCAGCCGCGACGGCTTTATCATGGCCGAAGGTGCAGGCTGTCTGATTCTCGAGGAACTCGAACACGCCAAGGCTCGCGGTGCCAAGATCTATGCAGAGATGGTCGGTGAGGGTGCCAGTGCAGATGCCTATCACATCACCGCCAGCCATCCCGAAGGCCTCGGTGCCAAGCTCGTGATGGAGAACGCCTTGCGCGATGCCGGTATGAAGCCCGAGGACATCGACTACATCAATGTTCACGGCACGAGTACGCATGTTGGCGACATCAGCGAAGCCAAAGCCATCAAGGAGGTATTCGGCGATGCAGCCTACAAACTTAACATTTCATCGACGAAATCCATGACGGGTCACATGCTCGGTGCCGCCGGAGCCATAGAAGCTATGGTTGCCGTGCTGTCCGTGCAGAACGATATCGTTCCGCCAACCATCAACCATGAGGATGGCGACGACGATCCCGAACTGGACTACAACTTGAATTTCACCTTCAACAAGGCCCAGAAGCGCGAGGTGCGTGCCGCCATGAGCAACACGTTCGGCTTCGGAGGACACAACGCCTGTGTTATTTTCAAGAAGTATGCTAAGTAGTAACATCATTGATAGAATAAAGCTCCCGTTCCGAAAGGATAAGGAGCTTTATTTGTCTTTACGCCAAATTATCGGCCTCTATCCCCACGACATCAGCTACTACAAGTTGGCACTGATGCACAAGAGCGTTGCACAACGTACGGAAAAAGGGCGGCCACTGAACAACGAGCGTCTGGAGTTTCTCGGCGATGCCATCCTCGATGCCATCGTAGGCGACATCGTCTATCAGCACTTTCCCGGCAAGCGCGAAGGATTCCTCACCAACACACGGTCGAAGATCGTACAGCGCGGTACCCTGAACCGGCTGGCCCGAGAAATGGGCATCACCGGCCTCGTACATACCAACGGACGGACACAGAACTCCCACAACAGCTATATGGGCGGCAATGCCTTTGAGGCACTGGTGGGCGCCCTGTATCTTGACCGGGGCTACGATGCCTGCCGGAAGTTCATGGAAAAGCGTATCCTGGGCGAACTGATCAACATCGACAAGGTTGCCTACAAGGAAGTAAACTTCAAGTCCAAGCTCATTGAATGGGGACAGAAGAATCGTGTGGAAATCGTTTTCGACATGCTCGAACAGGGAAAGGACGAGAAAAACAGTCCCGTCTTCTCTTTCCAGGTGCTCATTGAAGGTGTATATGGAGGCGACGGAAAGGGCTTCTCCAAGAAAGAAGCACAGCAGATAGCCTCCAAACAGACCCTGAAACGGCTGAAGAAGGACAATGCCTTCATTGAAGCCATCTTCGCTGCGAAGAGCAATCGCACGAAAATGGAGGAAGAACCCTATGAAGTGCTTACTGAACGAGACCTGCCAGCAGGATTCTTCGACAAGGAAGAAACCCAGGACGATGTGCAGGAGAGCCTTGTCGCGCCTGAAGCGGAAGCCGATCCCACCAAGGAGGACATTATTGCTGCCGCTGAGGCAGCCGCCTTTTCATGAAAAGGGAGTGTCCGTCCATTATTAAAAACATTTAAATATAAGGCTATACCAAAACTTTGGAGTACCTTTGCAGTTCAAAAAGTATTTTATCAGTAGAAAATGAGTTTGACAAAAATTGCTGGAAAGCTGTTTTTTCAAGGTCGGCAACGTGAGCTGGAACGGCATTTCACCGATGCGGAAGGCCTCCAACGTCGCGTGTTCGACTATCTGTTGGAACATGGTCGTGATACGGAATACGGTAGAAATCACCTTTTCAGCACCTTTAAATCATACGAAGACTTCTCTAAACATGTTCCGGTGAACACCTACGAGGAGCTTAAAGACGACATAGACCGGATGCGCCACGGTGAGCGCGACGTGCTATGGCCGGGTCAGGTCAAGTGGTTTGCCAAGTCATCGGGTACCACCAATGACAAGTCGAAGTTCATCCCCGTTACCCATGAAGGCTTGCAGAGCATCCAGTATAAAGGTGGAAAGGATGTGGTGACCCTCTATCTGGCCAACAATCCGGCAAGCCGCATCTTCGACGGACGCTCGCTGGTGTTGGGTGGCAGCCATTCTCCCAACTACAATGTGGCCGACTCGCTTGTGGGCGACCTCAGTGCCATTCTCATTGAAAATATGAATCCTGTGGCCAACATGGTTCGTGTACCGAAGAAATCGACGGCTCTGCTGTCGGATTTTGAAATCAAACGAGACCGGATAGCACAGGAAACGCTGAATAAGGACGTTACCACGCTCTCCGGCGTACCTTCGTGGATGCTCAGTGTGTTGGTGCGTGTGCTTGAAATCTCAGGCAAATCGACCCTTGACGAGGTATGGCCCAACCTGGAAGTGTTCTGGCATGGCGGCATCGCCTTTGGTCCTTACCGTCCGCAGTATGAGCAGATTATCCACAAACCGGACATGCACTACATGGAAACCTACAATGCCAGCGAAGGCTTCTTCGGCATTCAGAACGACCCGAACGACCCTGCGCTGCTGCTGATGTTGGACTATGGCGTGTTCTATGAGTTCATTCCCATGGACGAAATTGAGAAGGAACACCCCTCGGTGGTACCCCTGAGCGGGGTGGAAATAGGCCGGAACTATGCCATGGTGATTACGACGGCATGCGGACTGTGGCGTTATGAGATTGGCGACACCATCCGTTTCACCTCGAAGAATCCCTACAAGTTTGTCATTACAGGCCGCACCAAATATTTCATCAATGCCTTCGGGGAGGAACTCATCCTCGACAATGCTGAGAAAGGACTTGCTGCCGCCTGCAAGAAAACCGGTGCAGAAGTGATGGAATACACAGCTGCACCCGTTTACATGGACGGTCATGCCAAGTGCAGGCACCAATGGCTCATTGAATTTGGCAAGGCACCTGACGACCAAGCCGGCTTTGCCCGCATCCTGGACGACGAACTCCAGAAAATCAACAGCGACTACGAGGCCAAACGCTATCATGACGTGACGCTCCAACCGTTGGAAATCATTCCGGCACGCCCCGGACTCTTCAACGACTGGCTCAAGGCCAAAGGCAAGTTGGGCGGCCAGCATAAGATTCCGCGCCTTTCCAACAGCCGGAAAAACATCGAGGAGCTGCTGAGAATGAATCAGTAGACCTTTCAGCAACCCGTATCACCCTCCCATCGACGTACAAAGATATGACTCAAGAAATGCATCCAGCAACCCATCGACCCACAGAAAGCCGCCACCCGCGCCTTTCCCGCATCTGCATGATGCTTTTCTTCTCGTGTCTTCTCTTTGCATCCTGTGCCCGCATGGGCCAGCCCGATGGCGGATGGTATGACGAAGAGCCTCCGAAAATCCTCGGTTCACAGCCTGAGGACAAGGCAACGAACATCAACGGAAAGAAAATTACCATCTTTTTCGACGAGTATATCAAGCTCGACAATCCTTCTGAGAAGGTGGTCGTGTCTCCGCCACAGCTGGAACAACCGGAAATCAAGGGGCAAGGCAAGCGCATCACCATTGAGTTGCAGGATTCTTTGAAGGAAAACACCACTTATACCATTGACTTTTCGGATGCCATTTCCGACAACAACGAAGGCAATCCGCTCGGCAACTACACTTTCACCTTCTCCACGGGCGACCATATCGACACGCTGGAGGTGGCTGGCTATGTGTTGGAGGCAGCCGATCTGGAGCCTGTCAAGGGCATCCTCGTTGGTCTCTATAAGGTCGATGAAGAAGCGAAGGAAGGTGCTGTCTTGTCCGATCAGCCTGCTTTGTCGGATCAGTCTGTCGACACCTTGTTCGAGAAGACACCCATGCTGCGTGTCAGCCGCACCGATTCCCGTGGCCGTTTCGTCATCAAGGGCGTGGCCGAAGGACATTACCGCGTCTATGCTTTGCAGGATGTTGACAACAATTACATGTTCTCTCAGAAGAGCGAGAAACTTGCTTTCCTCAACGACCTCGTCATACCCGAATGGAAACCCGACATCCGTCAGGACACCATCTGGCGCGATTCGCTCCATATCAGCGACATTCAGCGCGTGCCATACATCCACTTCCTGCCCGACAATCTCGTCTTGACAGCCTTCACGGAGACCATGACCGACCGCTATCTGACCAAGCGAGAACGGGAGAAAGCCGACCGATTCACCCTCTACTACAGCTACGGCCATGCCCAGCTGCCGATTATTCGCGGCCTGAACTTCAATGCCGACGATGCCTTCGTCGTGGAACCCACTGTCAATCAGGACACCATCACCTACTGGCTACGCGACACGCTTCTCGTCAATCAGGACACCCTGCGCATGGAAGTGCAGTATATGGCTACCGATTCCGTGGGCATCCTGCAACAGCAGACCGACACCCTTGAGCTCCTTTCGCGTCAGCCCTATGCCAAGCGCATGAAGGAGAAAGCCGAAGCCTACGAGAAATGGAAGAAGCAACAGGAACGGCGCGAGAAGCGCGGACAGCCCTTCGAGACCGAAATGGAGCCCGAAGCCCTCGAACCGGAGTATCGCGTGCCGTCGTCTATTGATCCCGACCAGAATCCCTCCGTGTCGATGCCCACGCCGCTGGAGCGCATCGACACGGCAATGATACACCTTTATACCAAGGCAGACTCTCTCTGGTATCGTGTTCCCTACCTCTTCGGCGAGCAGCCGGGGCGTGCACGCACCTACCACCTCATCGGCGAGTGGCAGCCCGGGGCGGAATACAGCCTGGAGATAGATTCCGCCGCATTCACAGACATCTACGGAAAGGCATCGCGACCCTTCAAACAAGGATTCAAAGTGCGCAAGACGGAGGAGTATAGCACCCTCATCCTCGCCTTGCCGGGACTTGAAGACAGCATCGTCGTGGTACAGTTGCTCAACAACAGCGACAAAGTCATCAAGGAAGTGTCGGCCCAACGCGGACAAGCCACCTTCTTCTATGTGAAACCCGGTACCTACTACCTGCGTCTCTTCATTGATTCCAACGACAACGGACGATGGGACACCGGTCTCTACAGTGCCCGCCGACAGGCCGAGAGTGTCTACTACTATCCCGATAAGATTGAATGCCGTGCCAAGTGGGACGTGCGTGAGACTTGGGACATCCACGCCCGTCCTCGCTATCAGCAGAAACCGGCCGACATCACCAAGCAGAAAGCCGACAAGGCTAAGCGCACCACGAAGGGCCGCAACCAGCAACGTGCCAAGGAACTCGGCATAGACTATGTCAAAGGCACGCATTAAACGCCCGTGGCCGAAGTGCGTCCTATAGAAAAAAGCACGATTATGAAACACAGATCCATCTTGAAATACATATTGGCCGTTGTCTTGTTTGCCGTGCAGACAAGTGTGGCCACCGCACAATGTACCTTCCGCAACACCGCATTCAACGGCGGAGAGTACCTCACCTACAATCTTTATTATAACTGGAAGTTCGTCTGGATGAAAGCAGGAACAGCTTCCATGACCACCATCAATACCGTCTATCAAGGCAAGAAGGCCTACCGTGCTTCGCTCACTACACGCGGAAACAGCAAGGCCGACGGCATGTTCGTACTGCGCGACACCCTCCTCTGCTATACCAGCGACGCACTGGCACCCCTCTACTTCCGCAAAGGGGCCAAGGAAGGCAAGCGATATACCATCGACGAAGTGTTCTATTCCTATCCCGGTGGAGCCTGCCACACCCGCCAGCACCGCCGGAGAGCCGACGGCACACACCATTGGGAGCAGCACACCTGGAACGAATGTGTCTACGACATGCTCTCCATTTTCCTGCGGGCACGTTCCTTCGACCCCTCAAACTGGAAGAAAGGACACGCCATCAGCATTCCCATCGTCGACGGCAACAGCCGGGAGAAAGCCCAGCTACGCTACAGTGGCACCACAGTGATCAAGGCTGACAACGGAAAGAAGTACCGTTGTCTGGAACTTTCCTATATGGAGCTTCAGAAAGGCAAATACAAGGAAGTCGTGCGTTTCTATGTCACCGACGACAGCAACCACATTCCCGTTCGTCTGGACCTTTTCCTGCGCTTCGGTTCGGCCAAAGCCTTCCTCGTTTCCATGAAAGGAAACCGCAATCCCATTGCTTCTGAGGTGAAGAAGTAGATTCCAAACACGATTCTGAAAACGATATTCCACTCCCAGTCCTTCCGTTCGAGAGGCTGGGAGTGTTTCGTTATGGGGTTGAAGGTGTTTTTAGCCTGACAAAGAAGTACCGCGAGAGGTGCAGTTTGTCGCATAGCCAGCCGATGGCGAGGCTTCCGGCCACGGCCACTCCTACAGAGACAACCATGAACAGCATGCCCGTGGCATCCACGGCGAGCATCCACGGCTGCCAGCTCTTGGCCAGCATGGTAAAGACGGGGCTGAAGAGAAGCATCAGCAGGGTGTTGAGGCCGAGGAAGGCCGACCACCGTCGCAGGGTTGCCGGCACATACCTGTAGATGAAAAGAAGCAGGCTGACCACGCACCAGACCATGAGAATGCCGCCGGGAGTGGCGCGGTCGAAGGCTATCAGCCCCGTAGTGACAAGGGCTGACGACGACCACGGCTCCACGATTACACACACGACGACAGCCGCCAATGGCAGGAGCACCCACCAGCTGGGGCAGAAGGCTTTCAAGAAGGGTACACCCGCCTGTCGCAGGAGCACGCCGAAGAGGAAGTAGAATGCGTTGGAAAGCGTGACAAGATGGAGCACGCGGGCACAAAACCAATAAGCCAAAGCTGTGAGCACGAAGCGCACCAAGAGCGGAAACCGCCGAAGCTGCATGACGGCAAAGGCGATGGCGGAGCAGAGAATGAGGGTGTGGAGATACCAGTAGGGGCCGATGGGATGCAGCAGCACCTTGTCGAGCAGCACCAGTGGAGTCAGATGGTCTATGTGTTCATAGACAGGCAGCCGTGAAGCGGCCACGGCATAGGCTGTCTCCATCACCGCATAGGGTACGAAGAGATGCCACATGGAGCGGAGAAACGGGACGAACGGAGTCAAGAACGGAAAACGGGACGTGGGAAGGGCCGTGTTTTCCGTCATCTGCGTGCGGGCAAAATAGCCGGATATGAGCAGGAACACAGGCATGTGGAACGTATAGACGAACTGCTTGGCTACAGGATAGGTGCGGCCGATGAACACCAGGTGAAAGGCAATCATCAGCAGAATGCACACGCATTTCAGGAAATCAATTTCTTCAATCCTTTGTTTCTTGTCCATGTCCGATAGGCTGTTCCGCATCCGGAATAGCTCCCTGGATGCTTCGGTGAAGTGCGTGCATCGTCTGGTGGTGCACGTCATTAGCTGCAAATATAGTTCTTTTTTTCCACATGATGGCCGTTTCGTCCCAAAAACTTGCCTCGCTGACTGTGCAAGGGTAGTACGGCCGTCGGGTAATACAGGCTTTATTACTTTTCAATATAGGCTATATTGCTGAGTAATAAAGGGTATATTGCTTGGTAATACAGGCTATATTACTTTGCGGTCCTTGTCTGGCGACGATGCCGTCTGGCCTGTTTTGCCGCACAGGGAAGGCCGTAACGGATGGGCTCGGAAACTGCTTCGGCCGTCAGTCGTGTTTCGCGTTTTGGCCGGCAAGGGGATTCTTTTCTTCAAAAAAGGAAGAAATCTCTTTGCCGTGTCTCCGATTTACCGTATATTTGCATACAGAAAAGTAAACAAAAGGAAGGCACGCCTATGGCACAACACACACTTTGGTCGGACGAGTATTGGCTGCTGCTCATGCAGCTGTACTTGAAGAAACCCGCAGGAGTGAAACCGCTGTACTCGCGCGGCATGGTATCGCTGGGCATGGAGTTGCACATTCCGCCCCAGCTGCTCTACGAACAGATGTTCAGGCTGCGGCAGTTGGACACGCCTCGCATGGAGCAACTGTGGGCAAAGTATGCCAAAAGCCCCAAGAAACTGTCGAGGGCGGTGAGCCTCATGCGTCAGATGAAAGGTTTCGGACAGGCCGGCGATTTCTACGAGGGCGTAGCGGTGGCTGAATCATGGGAGAAAGACTTCAAGCCGATAGCTGCCGACAGTGCGTTGATGCCCGTCATGCTCATCCTTATCCTTGACCTCTACTTCCGGCTTACGCCCATCACAATGGTGGAGGAAACGCCCGAAGTGGTGGAGCTGGCCCGGCTGATGAAGATTCCGGCCGCCGACATCGTCGAGGTGATGGAGGTCTACCGCTTCTGCGACCCCTACCTGAACCGCGACGACTTGATGATTACGCCGCTGCTGGCTCCCTGTCAGCAGATTTGGAACCGCTTCGGCAACGGCAGTCCTGAAAAGCTGGCTGCCTATGCTGCCCAGCTCAAGGAATATTTCAAATAAGAAGACGATGCCACAGAGACTCCTACAGCAACAACTACAGAAGCAACAGCAGGTGCAACGGCTGTCGGCTCAGCAGATGCTACAGGTGCGCTTGCTCGAAATGCCGCTCACCGAGCTCGAGGAGAGCATCTTTGCAGAGCTCGACGACAATCCGGCACTGGAGTCGGCGGCCACCGACGACGGCTATGCTGAACTGGCTGATTCCGCAGACGGCTCCGACAGCAGCGAAAGCGGCGACGACTATGAGGCCATGGCCGAACGCGAGGAGCGCAAGGATGCCCTCGACACAGCCTTGGAGGACATCGGACGCGACGACGAGATGCCCGATGCCGTCCACTATCAGGCTCAGCAGTCGGCTGAGGAGTACGAGGAGATTGTCTACGGAGACACCACTTCGTTCTACGACAAGCTCAACGAACAGCTGGCTGAACACGAACTGACCGAGAAACAGCGTTACATCATCGAGTATCTCATTGGCTCGCTCGACGACGACGGACTCTTGCGAAAGGAACTGGACACACTCGGCGACGAACTGGCCATCTATCACGGCATCGACACCACGAACGAAGAGCTGGAGGAAGTGCTTGCCATCTTGCAGGAGTTCGATCCGGCGGGCATCGGAGCCCGTTCGCTGCAAGAGTGTCTGCTCCTGCAACTCGACCGGCGCACAAGCAACGAAACGCGGATGCTGGCCCGTGAGGTCATCGACCAACACTTCGAGGCTTTCAAGAAGAAACACTGGAACCGCATACAGGCCGCCATGCACCTCAGCGACCGTCAGGTGGAAGAGATACAGCAAGAGATACGCCGCCTGAATCCCAAGCCCGGATCGGCCATGGGGGAGACGCAGGGGCGCAACATGCAACAGATTACGCCCGACTTCCTTATAGAAACGGCCGACGACGGCAAGATTACCTTCTCGCTGAACCAGGGCAACGTGCCCGAACTGCATATTTCGCCGTCGTTTACCGACATGGTGGAGGCCTATCGTGACAACAAAGGCAGCATGAACCGCCAACAGAAAGAGGCCCTTCTGTATGCCAAGGAGAAGGTGGACAAGGCCAAAGGATTCATAGAGGCGGTGAAGCAGCGGCGCCATACGCTCATCGTCACCATGCAGGCCATCATCGACTGGCAGCAGAAATTCTTTCAGGATGGTGACGAAAGCGACCTGAAGCCGATGATTCTGAAGGACATCGCCGACCAGACGGGGCTTGACATCTCCACCATCTCGCGTGTCAGCAACATCAAGTATGCACAAACCCGATGGGGAACATTCCCCTTGCGCTTCTTTTTCAGCGACAGCTATACGACGGAAGACGGCGAGGAGATGTCTACCCGGAAGATTAAGCTCGCCCTGAAAGACATCATCGGCCGTGAAGACAAGCACCGTCCCATGAGCGACGAGGCACTGGCCGCACGCATGAAGCAGCTCGGCTATCCCATTGCACGGCGCACCGTGGCCAAATATCGGGAACAGATGGGGCTGCCCGTAGCCCGGTTGAGAAAAGAATGACCTCCGGCAGGATTCAAAAACAAGGAAAGAAAAAAACTGATGAACGAGAAACGAATCATATTGACGGCACGGATTGTGAGCATGGTGTTCACGCCTTTCTACCTGCCCTTGCTCGGACTGATTGCCCTGTATGTGTTCAGCTATCTGAACACGCTGCCCCTGTCCTACAAACTCATCTCCCTGCTGCTCGTCTATTTCTTTACGGTGCTCCTTCCCACCTTACTCATCCGTCTCTACCGCAACTATCACGGATGGACTCCCATCCAGCTGGGCACGAAGGAGCGTCGCATCATTCCCTACGTCATATCCATCCTCTGCTATTCCACCTGCTATCACCTCATGCACAGCCACCATCTGCCGCATTTTATGAAGAGCATACTCATGGCTGCGCTTATCGTGCAGGTGCTCTGTGCCCTGATCAACGTCTGGTGGAAGATTTCCACCCACTCGGCGGCCATCGGAGGCGTAGCGGGCGGACTGTTGGCCTTCTCGCTGATTTTCAATTTCAATCCTGTTTGGTGGCTCTGTCTGGTCATCATCATGGCCGGGATGGTAGGCACGAGTCGTATGATTCTGCGCCAGCACACCCTTGCACAGGTCGTCACAGGCTTCTTCGTAGGTCTGCTGACGGCTTTTTTCATGATACTCTTCGTATGAACAAGCATTAAAAAAATAAAGATATGGATCCAATCGTAAGCATTATCATGGGCAGTACAAGCGACATGCCCGTCATGGAGAAAGCCTGCAAGTGGCTTGACGAAAACGAGATACCCTTTGAAGTGAATGCCCTCTCGGCCCATCGCACGCCCGATGCCGTCGAAGCCTTTGCCAAAGGAGCCAAGGAACGCGGCATCAAGGTCATCATTGCAGCCGCAGGCATGGCAGCAGCCTTGCCCGGAGTGATTGCCGCTTCAACGCCGCTGCCCGTCATCGGCGTACCCATCAAGGGCATGCTCGACGGTTTGGATGCCTTGCTGAGCATCATCCAGATGCCACCGGGCATCCCCGTGGCCACCGTCGGCGTCAATGCGGCACAGAACGCGGCCATCCTGGCAGCACAAATCATTGCCCTCGGCGACGACACCGTGGCTCAGAAGATAGCCGCACACAAGGCCGGCCTGGGTGCAAAGATAGAGAAAGCCAACCGCGACTTGGCTCAAATCAAAGACTATAAGTTCAAGACCAACTGATGGAAACAATCCGTTACAACCGCAGAAAGTCCTCCGTGGCACACGTCGGAGGCATCACCATCGGCGGCGACAACCCCATCCGGGTGCAGTCGATGACTACCACGAACACCAACGACACCGAGGCGTGTGTGGCACAGGCCAAACGCATCATCGATGCGGGCGGAGAGCTGGTGCGGCTGACCACCCAGGGACGGCGCGAAGCCGAGAATCTGAAGAACATCCGGGCAGCACTCCTCGCCGAGGGATACACGGCACCGCTCGTGGCCGACGTGCATTTCAACGCCAATGTGGCCGACGTGGCGGCAGCCTACGCCCAGAAAGTGCGCATCAATCCCGGAAACTATGTCGATCCGGCGCGCACCTTCAAGCAGCTGGACTACACCGATGCCGAATATGCCGACGAACTGCGCAAGATAGACCAACGGCTGATGCCCTTCATCGCCCTTTGCAAGGAGCACCACACCGCCGTACGCATCGGTGTGAACCACGGCTCACTCTCCGACCGCATCATGTCGCGCTATGGCG
>CAMHEA010000054.1 GCA_946184025.1 uncultured Prevotella sp. | reverse complement strand
ATCACAAGCGTTTTCCCCACTTTTTATTCTCCCATGATGGTTATTTCCTGTGAAAACGTCCGTTTTTCGGAATTATTTTACTACTTTTGTAAACGGAATAAAAGACGAAACAGACCATGCAATATATCATTAAGGCACCCAGCCGGATTGAGACGACCATCGATTTGCCGGCCTCCAAGAGCATCAGTAACCGTGCACTGACTATCCATGCACTGACTGACGGACGGCTGAAGCCGGAGAATCTGTCGGACTGCGACGACACGGAAGTGATGGTGAAAGCCTTGCACAACTGGCCGGAGACCATCGACATCGGTGCGGCAGGAACGGCCATGCGCTTCCTGACGGCTCTGCTCTGCGTACGAGAAGGCGAAGTGCACACCATCACGGGAACGGAACGGATGCGCCACCGTCCCATCGGCGTACTCGTCGATGCCTTGCGCGAACTGGGTGCAGACATCGAATATGAGGGCGAGAAGGGTTTCCCGCCGCTCCGCATCCATGGGCAGCGGCTGCAAGGAGGCCGTCTGGAAATGCCTGGCAACATCAGCTCGCAATACATCTCGGCCCTGCTGATGATCGGTCCGACACTGGAGAAAGGGCTGGAACTGCACCTCACAGGCAGCATCATCTCACGGCCATACATCGACCTGACACTGCATGTGATGCACGGATTCGGCTGTGCCATCGAATGGTCGGACGTAGACACCATCAGTGTGTTGCCGCAGACCTACAAGGACACCCCCTACAAGATAGAAAACGACTGGAGTTCAGCCTCCTACTGGTATGAGATACTGGCACTGGCAGGCGAGTCGGGACAGCAAGTAACATTGCCGGGACTCTATGACAGCTCGCGCCAAGGCGACTCTGCGGTGCGCTACCTCTTCCGTCTGCTGGGCGTGAAAACCGAATTTGCCCACAACGAACAGGACACCATCGTACTGACCCGCCACGAAACGGCCGTGAGACGCATGGAATACGACTTCGTGAACCAGCCCGACCTGGCTCAGACCATAGTCATTACCTGTTGCGCGCTGAGCATTCCGTTCCACTTTACGGGTCTGGCCACCTTGAAAATCAAGGAGACCGATCGCATAGCGGCACTGAAGACTGAACTCAGGAAGCTGGGATATGTCGTAGAAGACCGGAACGACAGCGAACTGCTCTGGAACGGAAAGACGTGTGACGCCGATCCGCAAGCGGTCATCGACACCTACGAAGACCACCGCATGGCCATGGCCTTTGCCCCCCTGGCACTCAAACGGGGCGAAATCCGCATCAACCATCCCGAAGTGGTCAGCAAATCCTATCCCCGCTATTGGGAAGACTTGCGTAAGGCGGGATTTGAAATCATTGAAAACTGAAAGGAAGGAACACATGAACTTTATCCTTATCGTCATTGGAGCACTGGCCGTATTGGGCATCGTGGCCGCATTGGCATCTCGCGGCGGCGACGACGAAGTGGTAGTGGCCGCCGAAGGGTGTGCCGGCTGCACGGGCAAAGAAGACTGCAAACTGGCCGAACTCATGGAAAAGCACAAGGAACCCTGCCACCAATCATCGGCGACAACGGCTCGCGAAGAAGTCTGAACGACCTCATTGCCATTAGGAAATGGCATCCGTGACACGATTTCCTGTCTCCGAAGGCAATAAAAAGGGTTGTTTATCAGTTTTATAAGAGTGAAACAACAACAGACAAAACATATCATTCCACTCCTGATGGCAGCCGCCTTGATGGCAGTCATCGGATGTTCTACGCAGAAAAACACGTCGCAGTCGCGATGGTGGCATTCGTTCAATGCCAAATACAATACCTATTATAATGGTGCACAAGCCTACATCGACGCGTCACTGGAAAAGGAAAACGGCAACAAGGACAACTTCACGGAACTGATTCCGCTCTATACCGTCGGCAACAAGCAAAGCCGTGAACTGGGAAAAGGCAACTACGACCGCGCCATTGAGAAGGCACAGAAGGCCATCCACCAACACAGCATCAAGAAGAAACCCGAATGGACCAAGAACCGGCGCAAGACCGAGCGCGACATCGAATGGCTCAGCCGACGCGAATACAACCCGTTCTTGTGGAAAGCATGGATGCTGATGGGCCGGTCGCAGTTCCATAAAGGCGCATTCGACGAAGCCGCAGCCACCTTTTCCTATATGAGCCGCCTCTATTCAACCCAGCCTGCCATCTACGGCAAAGCCCGGGCGTGGCTGGCCAAATGCTACATCGAACAAGACTGGGTGTACGATGCAGAAGACGTGATACGCAATATGCGGCGAGACTCCATCGACTGGCGCGCCGTGAAGGAGTGGGACTATACGTTGGCAGACTATTACATCCATACGGGAGCCTTGGAGGAAGCCATTCCTTACCTGCGCAAAGTCATCAAACACGAGATGCGACGCAAACAGAAGGCCCGCGAATGGTATCTCATGGGACAGCTACATGCCGCCCTGGGACACAGGGAGGAAGCCTATAAGGCTTTCAGGAGCGTGATACGCCAGAATCCACCCTATGAATTGGAATTTAACGCACGCATTGCCATGACCGAGGTGATGGCCGGAGGTCGTTCGAAACAGATGATAAGCCGCTTGAAGCGTATGGCGGCTTCGGACAACAACAAAGATTATCTGGATCAGATCTACTACGCCATGGGCAATATCTATCTGAACGAGAAAGACACCGCCAATGCCATCAGTGCGTATGAGAAAGGAAACGAAAAGAGCGCCCGCAACGGCATAGAGAAAGGCGTGCTGCTCCTCCATCTGGGCGATTTGTACTGGAGCAAAGAGAAGTTCGGGGATGCCCGGCGATGCTACGGAGAAGCCATCGGCCTGTTAGACAAGGACCGCAAAGACTACGAACAGCTTTCTTACCGCTCGAAAGTGCTTGACGAGCTGGTGCCCTATACCGATGCCATCCACCTACAGGACTCCCTTCAAGAATTGGCAAAGATGCCTGAGGCTGAGCGCAACGCCGCGATAGACCGCGTTATAGAAGCACTGAAGAAGAAAGAAAAGGAAGAACGGCGCAAACAAGCCGAGGAAGAAGCTGCCGAAGTCATTGCAAAGAATGCCGGAAACAGCCAAGGCTTAAACGCAGGCCGCAACGCCCGAACGAATCAGACCACCCCTCAGCAGCAAAAGGATGCACAGTGGTATTTCTACAATCCCATGGCCGTGAGTCAGGGAAAGTCCACTTTCCAACAACAATGGGGAAGACGAGAGAACGCCGACGACTGGCAACGCTCAAACAAGACCGTAGTGAACAACGTTGGTGCTGCAGAACAAGATCTGGAGAACCTCACCGACGAACAACGCGACTCCATCTATGCCGCCGAACAGCTTCAGGACTCGCTCAAGCAAGTGGCCGACAGTGCGCAGAACGACCCGCACAAACGGGAATACTACCTTGCACAGATTCCCTTCACGGAAGAACAAGTCGTCGAGAGCAACAAAATCATAGCCGACGGATTGCACCATGCAGGTGTAATCTTCAAAGACCGGCTCGACATGCTGGACTTGAGCGAGAAGCATCTACGCCGCGTCACCGACCAATACCCCGACTATGAGCAGATGGACGACGTGTTCTACCACCTGTTCCTCCTCTACTCACGGCGTGGCATGGGCTCCGTGGCCGACAGCTACGTCACAAAACTCAAGAACAGTTACCCGGAGAGTTCATGGACGGCCATCCTCAGCGATCCCCACTTCATCGAAAACTCCAAGTTTGGCGTACACATAGAAGATTCCCTCTATGCAGCCACCTACGAAGCGTTCAAGAAAGACCGCTATGCTGAAGTCCTTTCCAACGCCCACCTGTCCGAAACGCGCTTCCCCTTGGGTGCCAACCGCGAGAAGTTCCTCTTCATCGGCGGTATGAGCAAGCTCAATAACGGCGACCTCAACGGCTGTCTGGATGACATGAAGCAGGTCGTTGAGAAGTATCCCTCAAGCCGCATCAGTGAGCTGGCAGGCATGATTGTCAACGGAGTGAACGCCGGCAAACGGCTCCGGGGCGGCAAATTCAGCCTCGACGACGTATGGAACCGCCGTGCCGCCGTTCTCAACGACAGCGACAGCATTGCAGCAAGAGGCTTCACGGCCGACCGTCTGACCGACTTCAAGTTCATCTTGGCCTATCATCCCGACTCCATCAGTGAGAACAAGCTGCTCTTTGAGGTGGCAAAATTCAACTTCACGCACTTCGTCGTACGCAACTTCGATATTGAAATCACCGACATCGACGATCTCCACGCCATGCAGCTGAGCGGATTCCGCAGTTACGACGAGGCCTTCCAGTATGCACGGGAGATGTATGAAACAAAGAGCATCGTGCAACAAATGGGAAAAGCCAAGGGAATCATCATCAGCAACGAGAATCTGGAGCTCATCGGTGCCCGATTCTCCTATAAAGACTATGACGAGTTCTATGCCAAGCACTTTGCACCATTGCGAGTCTCGCAGCGATACCTGCTCTCTGAGCCAGCCGAAGTGGCCACGCCACGCGAGCGGGATCTTGAAGAAGAGATACAGAGCAAGGCTCCCACGCTGGAAGACATTGATGCCATGCAGAACAACGAAGCACCGGCGGACAACAACTATGAGATACCCGACGACGAAACGACATTACCGATGACTGCACCTGCTACCGACGAGCCGCAGCCGGAGACTGTCGAGACTCCCGCCGAGGAAGAACCCACCGGCAATGTCCTGCCGGATGAGAACACCTACGACATCCCTGACGAGCCGACACAGGATGTTCCGGCCGGCAACAACGACTTCGTGATTCCCGACGAAGCACCGACACTGGACACGCCAGCCGAAGATACCTATGACATCGACGACGGACCGGAACCGGCAGCAGCGGAACCAGCCACCAGCGAGCCGCCCACGGCTCCACGGCAGCCCGCCCCCACTCCGGAAACACCATCTGCGATGCCTGTACCGGCCGTCGTACCCACAGAGCCGGACACTCCCGTCGACGATGACGACATCAATATCATCTTCGACGACGACATCAACACTGGCACAACTCCCAACAGCCAGAAGACACAGCCGCAGAACTTCAACATTGAGGACGAATACTACGACCTCGACGGATTCTAAGCCGGCCATGCCATATATAATATAATAAGGTGTAAGAAACCAACATATAGGAGACAACAACATGAGCAACGGACTACTGCTATGGGTCGATGACGAGATAGAACTGCTCCGCGCACCCATCATCTTCCTACAGAACAAGGGCTATGACGTACGCACGGTGAGCAACGGAAGCGATGCCATTGACCAGTGCAGCCAGCAGACCTTCGACCTGATCCTGCTTGACGAGCAGATGCCCGGCCTCAGCGGTCTGGAAACACTGCAAAAGATCAAGGACATCCAACCCGCCACGCCCGTCGTCATGGTTACGAAGAGCGAGGAAGAAAACATCATGGACCAGGCCATCGGCTCCAAGATCTCCGACTACCTCATCAAGCCCGTCAATCCCAATCAGATCCTGCTCTCCCTCAAGAAGAACATCCATAAGAAAGCCATCGTCGCCGAAGTAACACAAAGCGGCTATCAGCAGAACTTCATGGATATATCCATGCAGATACAGAACTGCCAGACCTACGAAGAGTGGAAGGAGGTCTACAAGCGGCTCGTCCGTTGGGAACTGGAGCTGAGCGACACCGACAGCAACATGACCGAGATGCTGAAAATGCAGAAAGAAGAAGCCAACAACGGCTTTGCCAAGTTCATCAAGAAGCACTACATGGACTGGGTGTCCCCCGACCGGCCGGCCAACGATCGCCCCCTGCTCTCGCCCGACATCTTCAAGACCAAGGTTTTCCCACAGCTCAACGATGGGCAGAAAGTTTTCCTCATCGTCATCGACAACTTCCGCTACGACCAGTGGCGTGTCCTCTCGCAGGAGATAGGCGATATGTTCGACATGGAGGAAGACCTGTATATGAGCATCCTCCCCACCGCCACCCAGTATGCCCGCAACGCCATCTTCAGCGGCCTCATGCCCACCCAGATAGCAAGTCTCTTTCCCGAGCTGTGGGTCGACGAAGACGAGGAAGAAGGCAAGAACCTCAACGAAGGGCCGCTCATCCGCACCCAGATTGAGCGTTTCCGCCGCCACGACCGTTTCTCCTATCACAAGATTAACGACTCCGCCGGGGCCGAACGCCTCATCCAACAGTTTGCCAACCTGAAACAGAACGACCTCAACGTCGTCGTCATCAACTTCATCGACATGCTCTCCCATGCCCGCACGGAGATGAAGATGGTGCGCGAGCTGGCCAGCAGCGAAAGTGCCTACCGCTCCATCACCCTCAGCTGGTTCCGCCACAGCGTGCTGTCCGAGCTGTTCCGCCTGCTCTCGCAGACCGACTACAAGGTCATCATCACCACCGACCACGGCTCCATCCGCGCCACACGCCCCGTGAAAATCATCGGCGACCGCAACACCAACACCAACCTGCGCTACAAACTGGGCAAGAACCTCAGCTACAACGACAAGGACGTGTTTGTCATCAAGAACCCGCAGGACGCGCAGCTCCCCTCGCCCAACCTATCCACACGCTATGTCTTCGCCACCGGCGATGCCTTCTTCGCCTATTCCAACAACTACAACTACTATGTCAGCTACTATCGCGACACCTTCCAACACGGCGGCATCTCCATGGAAGAGATGCTCATCCCACTTGTAACCCTCACCCCACGCAAACGATAAGAACCATCATTACAGCACCATGACCATCCAAATAGAAAACATCGAACGCATCAACGAGGCTGCACGCCAGTTTGTCAGCCACATGGGCAACCACCATGTCTTCGCCTTCTATGGCAAGATGGGAGCCGGCAAGACCACCTTCATCAAAGCCGTCTGCGAGGAACTGGGCGTGAAAGACGTCATCACGTCGCCCACCTTTGCCATCGTCAACGAATACGAAGGCAACCAGCAAGCCCCCACCATCTTCCACTTCGACTTCTACCGCATCAAACGGCTCGAGGAAGTCTACGACATGGGCTACGAAGACTACTTCTACGGTGGTGCACTCTGCTTCATCGAATGGCCCGAACTCATTGAAGAACTGTTGCCGGAAGATGCCGTCAGCGTCAGCATCAACGTAGACGGGCAAGACCACCGCACCATAACCATGGATCTGTAGTCCTTGACCACGGATCAGGAAATGACTTTTTGCACCGAAGGGTGCATCCCTTCAAGGGACGGATAAGCTGTTATCCGCCCCTTTTTCACAGGCATCCGAAGGCATTAGGAAGCTCCCCTCCGATGCCAACAAGGCCATCCCCGTAACCCTCTGAGCCACAGAGAGTTGAGAAGAATGCCACAGACGTGAGAATTTTTAATTTATTTTTTCAGAATTAATAAATTATTTTTTGAGAATTTTTAAATTAAAAATTCTCGCGACTAAGGCTCACTTGGAGAACGAGTGGGCTTCTGTGGACAGAAAAGCATGCCCACTTCCCGAAAAAACGCCCATGTCCGCCATGTCTGACACGCCCTACTTGCCTGCCAACCCTCCTCCCCTGCCCGTCCTGCCAAGAAACACTTGTCGCCCTATACACACTCACTCCACCCTCCTGCAACCTTGGCATCGACAAAGTTACCGGAACGAGGAAGCACAAATCGAAAAAGAAAGCCTTTCTTTTTGTACTTCACCCGTTTTTTCGTAACTTTGCACCGCAAAAACATTGATACAACAAAAAAAAGATGAGTAGCGAACAAACAACTCATGTATTGACCCAAACGGTGGATGCACTCTCAGGCAAAGAGTCGCTCAAAGGACTCTTCCATGAACACCGCGACGGCGATCCGCTGCCCTCGGCAAAGGCTCTCGAAGAAATCATCGAACTGGCGAGAGCGATTATCTTTCCCGGATACTACGGGCATTCTTCGGTGAAGTTCCGTACCATTAAATATCAGATCGGGGTCAACCTCGAACGGATGCACAAGCTGCTGAGCCAGCAGATACTGGCAGGATTGTGCTTTGCGGCTCCAGTTGACGAGACTGACGACTGCGACCCGACAGGAAAGGATGCCATGGTGTGCTTGGAATATGCCTCCGATTTGGCTTCGCGGCTCATCGCACGGCTTCCGGAGGTTCGCCGCATCCTTGCCACCGACGTGGAAGCAGCCTACAACGGCGATCCGGCGGCACAAGGATTCGGTGAAATCATATCCTGTTATCCCGTCATCAAGGCACTCATCAACTACCGCATCGCCCATGAGCTGGTCATGCTGGGCGTACCGTTGATACCGCGAATGATAACCGAGATGGCACATTCGGAGACCGGCATCGACATTCATCCGGCAGCAACCATCGGCGAGCACTTCACGATCGACCACGGAACAGGTGTCGTCATCGGAGCAACCTGCGTCATCGGCAACAACGTGAAGCTCTATCAGGGTGTCACCCTGGGTGCCATCAGCTTCCCCCTCGACGAAAACGGCAATCCCATCAAGGGCATTCCACGCCATCCGATACTCCAAGACGACGTGGTCATCTATGCCAATGCGACAGTCCTGGGCCGCATCACCATCGGAAAGGGGTGCGTCATCGGTGCCAACGTGTGGGTGACGCGCGACATGCAGCCTTATACGCGTAAATATAATAAGGAAAAAATCAATAATTTGGATATAGAGTTCAATCATGGAACAGGAATTTAAGCAGGAGACTGAAGACAGGATACTGGAAACTGGAGCGGCATCCGCACAGGAGTTTGAAATGATTGCCAAGACATTCATGGGTTTGGAGAATGTCCTGGCAGAAGAACTGACGAAGCTGGGAGCCAACAACATCGAGATAGGACGGCGCATGGTGTCGTTCACGGGCAACAAGGAACTGCTCTATCGGGCCAACTTCCAGTTGCACACAGCCATACGCATTCTGAAACCCATCGCACATTTCAAGGCCCGTTCGGCCGAGGAGATGTACGACAAGGTGATGAAGATTGACTGGAGCAAGTATATCGGAAAAGGAAAGACCTTCTCCGTTGATTCTGTGGTCTACTCGGAAGACTTCCGCAACTCCCGTTTCGTGACCTACAAGGTCAAGGATGCCATCGTGGACCAGTTCCGCGAGAAGACCGGCGAACGCCCCAACATCTCGGTAACGAGTCCGGACATCCGCCTGAACATACACATTGCCGAGGACAAGGCAACGCTGTCGCTCGACTCTTCGGGCGAATCGCTCCATCGGCGCGGCTACCGTCAGGAAGCCGTGGAGGCACCGCTCAACGAGGTGCTGGCAGCAGGTATGATCCTGATGACAGGCTGGAAAGGCGAGACCGACTTCATCGACCCCATGTGTGGAAGCGGAACGCTGCTCATCGAGGCTGCCCTCATCGCCCGTAACATATCGCCGGGTGTCTTCCGCAAAGAATATGCCTTCGAGAAGTGGCCCGACTTTGACCAGGAACTGTTTGATGAAATCTACAACGACGATTCCCAGGAACACGAATTCACCCACCACATCTACGGATACGACGTAGACATGAAAGCCGTGAATACAGCGACGATGAATGTACGCGCGGCCGGACTCTCCAAGGACATCACCGTGCAGCAGCAGGACTTCAAAGACTTCACCAAACCGGCTGAGAAGAGCATCATTGTGACCAATCCGCCCTACGGAGAACGCATCTCCACGCCTAATCTGCTGGGTACCTACAAGATGATCGGTGAACGGCTGAAACATGAGTTCGGCGGAAACAATGCCTGGATACTCAGCTATCGCGAGGAGTGTTTCGACCAGATAGGACTCAAACCCAGTATCAAGATTCCCGTATACAACGGTTCGCTGGAATGCGAATTCCGCAAATATGCCATGTTCGACGGCAAGATGAAAGTCTTCCGAAGCGAGGGTGGCATCGTCAAGACCGACGAAGAGAAGAAGGAGATGGCCGAAAAAAATCGTTTCAAGAAGAACCGGGAATTCAAGCAACGTCTCACGGAAGAGGAAGACAACGAAAACGGAGACATCCGCTCGTTCAAATTCATCTCATTTGAAAGGAACTACCTCGGCGAAATGAGAAGCGAGAAGCGTGAGCCGAGAGGCGAACGCCGTGAGTATGAGGAAGAAAGAAGCGGCAAACGATTTGAAAAAGGCAGCAAACGCTTTGAGAAAGACGGCAAGCGATTTGAAAAAGGCAGCAAACGCTTTGACAAGAACGACAAACGCGGCAACAGACGCTTCGAGAAAGGAGGCAAACGCGGCGGAAACGACATTGAAAGAAGAAAGAAAATGTTCGGCAATGAAGAAGAGTAGCACCCCTTTGGCCGCATGGCTTGTCCTCATCGCAATACTGACGGTACCAGCAATGGCTATGGCACAGAAAGAATTCACGCTCGAAGACCTGAACTTTGGCGGCACCAACTACCGCAACATGATTCCGGAGAACCTCTACACGACGTGGTGGGGCGACCGGCTGATGTATCAGGAAGCTGAAGACGGCGGCGAGCTATCCCTCAAAGACGGCAGCCGAAGGCAGTTGTTTACACTCGAAGAGGTCAACAGCCAACTCTCCCAATGCCACATCGACACCACCTTCCACACGGCCTATGATGCCGAATACCCCTACCCCGGCCAGCCGTTGGTGCTACTGCGGAATCCCAAGTGGCAGGTTCTCTTCAACTTCGAGACCAAGAAGATTGAGCACTCCTTGTCTATTGACGAGGCCCATGCCATCGACTGGAGTCCGGCATCGCGTGCCATGGCTTATGTAAAAGGCCAGCAGCTCTATGTGCGCACGGCCGACGGCCAGGAAAAGCAACTCACCGACGACGGAAGTCGCGACATTGTCTACGGGCAGAGTGTCCACCGCGACGAATTTGGCATTGAGAAAGGTACGTTCTGGAGTCCCGACGGACAGCGTCTGGCCTTCTACCGCATGGATCAGAGCATGGTGACAGACTACCCGCAGGTAGACATCGACGCACGCATAGCCCGTCACGAGCCCGACAAATACCCCATGGCCGGCGAAACCAGCCACCAAGTCACCGTAGGCGTCTACGACCTGAAGACCGGGACAACCCGTTACCTGCAAGCCGGAGACCCCGTTGACCGCTATTTCACCAACATCGCCTGGAGCCCCGACGCAGAAACGGTCTATATGTTCGAGCTCAACCGCGACCAGAACGACTGCCGGCTTGTTGCCTACGATGCCGCCAGTGGCCAGAAAAAAGCGGAAATCTACCGGGAAGTACATCCCAAGTATGTGGAACCGCTCCATCCCATCTGCTTCCTGCCGTGGGACAACTCCAAATTCATCCTCCAAAGCCAGAAAGACGGGTACAACCACCTCTATCTCTACGACACGCAGGGCAAGGAACTACGGCAGATTACCAAAGGGAAATACGTCGTCATGGACGTACTGGGATTCAACAAGAAGCAGAAAACCGTCATCATCCAATCCAACGAGAAAAGTCCGATACAATCCAATCTCTATGCCGTCAGCATCGCTAACGGACACAGCACCCCCCTCGACAACGGCCACGGCTATCACTACGGGGAGTTGTCGGCCAGCGGAACCTATGTCGTAGACCGCTATTCCGAGCCCGACGTACCCCGCAACATCAACGTGACACCAACCAGCGGAGCCCATCCGGCAGCCGCAGCCAAGCGGATTCTCACAGCCGGCGATCCGTGGGCAGACTATGCCATACCCAGCTATGAATGCGGTACCATCAAAGCTGCCGACGGAACGACAGACCTTTACTACCGCATGGTGAAACCCGCCGACTTCGACTCCACCAAGAAATACCCCACCGTCGTCTACGTCTATGGAGGTCCCCACGCCCACAACGTAGATGCCCGTTGGCACTACGGCTCCCGCTCATGGGAGACCTACATGGCACAAAAAGGCTACCTGCTTTTCATCCTCGACAACCGGGGCAGCGAAAACCGCGGACGCGACTTTGAACAGGTCACCTTCCGGCAGCTCGGACAGGTCGAGATGGAGGATCAGATGTGCGGTGTGGACTTCTTGAAATCACTCCCCTACGTCGATGCCGACCGTATGGGAGTCCACGGATGGAGCTTCGGCGGCTTTATGACCATTACGCTGATGGTCAACCATCCCGAAGTATTCAAGGTAGGTGTGGCCGGCGGCCCCGTCATCGACTGGAAATGGTATGAAGTAATGTACGGAGAACGATACATGGACACGCCGCAAGACAATCCGGAGGGTTATGCCAAGACCAGCCTCATAGGCAAAGCGAAGGACCTGAAGGGCAAGCTCCAGATCATTACCGGCTACAACGACCCGACCGTCGTTCCGCAGCATTGCCTTTCCTTCCTTGCAGCCTGCATCGAGGAAGGCACGCAGCCAGACTTCTTCGTCTATCCTGGAGAGCCGCACAACATGCGGGGGCATCAGAGCGTACACCTTCACGAGCGCATCACACAATACTTTGAAGACTATCTCAAATAGCGAGTCACCCCCAAGAAGCCCTTTTCACCTGCCAGACAAGCCCCTCCGACAAGACAGCCAAGCTATAGACTGGAAGTAATAAAGGGTATCTTACCCAATAATACAGGGTATATTGCTGGCCAATATAGGCTTTATTACTCAGCAATATACCCTGTTTTTGTCTGCCAATGGCCAAATATTGGCAGACACATCCGCCAAAAATGAAAAGAAAAACGGCTTTTCTCTTTGCTTTTT
>CAMHEA010000053.1 GCA_946184025.1 uncultured Prevotella sp. | reverse complement strand
GGGCAAATTTGCAAATATACCTAAGAAAATGGATGCTTAGTTGCAGTTTTTGGACGCACAACAACGATTTCTATGGTGAAATCCTTGAAACGAGTGGGCGTATGCTTTCTTTCTCTCTGTTGAAAACATGGATGAAGGGAAATCTTTCCACCTCTCTTGAACTGAAGAATCCTATGCTGAGAAACTATTCGAAACAAGGTGTTATAAATCACTCCCCCATTGCTCCGTATGAAAACTGGACATAGTCTGATTATAGTAGTGGAATGTTAACATTTAATGTGATATACAGATTTTCCGTTGGGCGTAAGTCGAATAGTGAAAAATTTCTCAGGGAAGAAACCGTGAATAGTGGAAAAATAAGCAGTAGTAAATCTGCTGAAATACGATAAATATCTTTTAAATTTTAATACAAGTACAGTAATGAATGAACAAAAAAACAAATGACATCTCGAGAAGTTCTTGAAGATGCAAACATTTTGATGGATGCTGAGATGATGGATGCTGTTGTTGGTGGAGCAAATTGTACAGATAGCTGTAAGAAAGGTTGCAAAAGTCAATGTAAACATGCTTGTGCAACATCTTCTAAAACATACATCTCTGGCCCAATTGCCGTTCCCAAACCAATAGAAAATGACACAACGACAACGAAGAGGTAGTATGAGTTCACGTTGTTGCGGGTACACCTTTTTATGAAAACAATGAACAGTAGATTGCCTGAGAGAAAGACTAATAATCCCTTTCCTTGAACATTAACTATTAGAACTTAGCTTCAAGAAAAGAGCCGCTTCAAGATGCTCCGTAGAGCTTTGAGGCGGCTCTTTTGGTCTGTTTATACGATGCCTTGAGCCATCATGGCATTGGCTACCTTCATGAATCCGGCGATGTTGGCACCCTTGACATAGTCGATGTAGCCGTCGGGCTGTTGACCGTACTTCACGCACTGCTCATGGATGGAGTGCATGATGTAGTGCAGCTTCTCGTCCACTTCCTGGTCGCTCCAGGTCAGACGCATGGAGTTTTGGGTCATTTCCAGACCGCTTGTGGCCACGCCGCCGGCGTTGACGGCCTTGCCCGGTGCGAAGAGAGCCTTGGCGGCAACGAACTTCTCGGCAGCTTCTGCCGTGCATCCCATGTTCGATACTTCCGCGATGCAGATGGGTTGGTTGGCTAGAATCATGTCGGCATCGTGTCCGTTGAGTTCGTTCTGGGTGGCACACGGCAGATAGATGTCGGCTTTCTGCTCCCACGGCTTCTTGCCGGCAAAGAACGTCGAGCCGTCAAACTCATCCTCGTAGGGCTGGCAGATGTCGTTGCCGCTGGCGCGAAGCTCAAGCATATAGTCGATTTTCTCGGCATCCAAGCCAGCCGGATCATAGATGTATCCGTCTGGACCGCTGATCGTTACCACTTTTGCTCCCAGTTCCGTAGCCTTCTTGGCGGCTCCCCATGCTACGTTGCCGAAGCCGCTCAAGGCGATGGTTTTGCCCTTGATGTCGATGCCGCGCGTGGCCAGCATGTGGTTCACGAAGTAGATGGCACCATAGCCGGTGGCCTCCGGTCGGATGCGCGAGCCGCCATATTCCAGTCCTTTGCCTGTGAGCACGCCTTGGAACTGATGCTTCAGCTTCTTGTACATGCCGAAGAGATAGCCGATTTCGCGTCCACCCACGCCGATGTCACCGGCCGGAACGTCCTCGTCCGGACCGATATGTCTGTATAGCTCCGTCATAAATGCCTGGCAGAAGCGCATCACCTCCGCATCCGAACGTCCGCGGATGGAGAAGTCTGAACCGCCCTTGCCGCCGCCCATGGGCAGTGTGGTGAGTGCATTCTTGAAGGTCTGCTCAAAGCCGAGGAACTTCAAGATGGAAAGATTCACCGACGAGTGGAAACGCAAGCCGCCCTTATAGGGGCCGATGGCACTGTTGAACTGCACGCGGTAGCCCAGGTTGACATGTACCTCGCCCTTGTCGTCTACCCACGGCACGCGGAAGGTAATGATCCGCTCTGGCTCCACGATGCGTTCCATGATCTTTGCCTTCTCAAACTCAGGATGCTGGTTGTACACATCCTTTACAGAGGTGAGCACTTCTCGCACGGCTTGCAGATACTCCAGTTCGCCCGGATGCTTCTGCTCCAATGACTGCATGATTTTTTCGACTTCCATAGTAGTAAATTTAAAAGATTATAGGTTGCTTTCTTTTTAACTTGTGTCATTGTGTTATTTTACGATGCAAATATATCTAAATTCTCTGTAACTTCCAAGGAAAAACAGGGAAATCTTGCGGCGATAGCTTACTTTTTGTAACTGGGCCGTCTTCGTTATCTCCTGTGTGTCCGTTCTCAGCCCCGGCCTGTGTTTCTGTGGTGGCAATATAGGGTATATTGGACGGTAATATAGCCTATATTGAAAAGTAATATACCCTATGTTGCCTGATCATATAGGCTATATTACTTTTTGGCTGAGGTTGTCTGGTTGAAAAAAACTTGATGTTTCTGAAAGAGCCTGATGAGTAATCTGTTGATAATCAGTGGCGGAGGATAAAGTGAGATTTTGATATTTTTGGGATGAGAAGCCATGACGTTGACATCTTCTTTACTTTTGCAGCAACGAAAAATCTATTGCACTTTATTACTAACTTACTCAACTTAAAACATGAAAATCAAACATCTGATGAGCATTTTGCTCGCATGGGTATTGGCCCTGGGTAGCTTCAGCCAGGCTTCGGCGGCAGACTTTGTCGACGACATCAATGCAACTTCCAAGAAGTATGGCTTCGGACATCGCGTCATCTACGAGATGAACGTGGGTATGTTTACGTCTGAGGGTACGTTTGCGGCTGCGCAAAACAAGCTTTCGGACCTCAAGAAACTGGGTGTGGACGTAATCTGGCTGATGCCGATCTATCCGCGTGGCGGCGGTCTGAACAGTCCTTATGCCGCTACAGACTTCAAGGCTATCAAGAGTAGCTATGGTAACCTGAGCAACCTGAAGTCGTTTGTGAACAAGGCCCACGAACTGAACATGGACGTGTGGCTGGACTGGGTGCCCAACCACACGGCGACGAATGCCGGATGGGTGTCGTCGCATCCGGAATATTATAAGAAGAATGGCAACAACTTCGTGAATCCCAGCGGCTATGGCGACGTATATCAGCTCAACTACAGCAACTCGGGACTGGTGAACGCCATGAACGACTGCCTGAAATATTGGATTCAGAATGCCGGCATCGACGGCTATCGCTGTGACTATGTGTCCAGTTCGGGTATTCCTGACAGCTATTGGAGCTCCGCCATCCCTCTCATCAAGGACTATGCAAAGAATACTTGCGGCAAGAGCGATTTCTATTTCCTTGCCGAGTGTGATTTGGATGCCGACCGCAAGGGGCAGCTCAATATTGGTTGGGACTACGACTACGCATGGGGCTTCCAAGCCGGACGCTTGGCCTACGACATTGGCGGCAATGGCGGTGGCACCTACGGCACCACGCTGAAGAACAGCATCACCAATTTCTTCAACAACGGCAGCTACGGCAACTTGGATCGCATGATGTATCTGACCAACCACGACCAGAACTGGGACAACGGTACGTTGGCCAACATGTATGGTGACAACCGCTATGCCTTTACGGTGCTGGAGTTTACGCTCTACGGCATGCCGCTGATCTATAACGGTCAGGAGATTGGAGGCTCTCAGAAGCTCGACTATTTCAACGATACGAAGGTGAACTGGAACAACGTGGACAACAAGATGAAGAATACCATCCGCACGCTGACGGCACTGAAGCACGAGGTGGACGCTTTCCGCGACGGCAAGACACCGGCAGGCCGCGGCGAACTCACCTGGCTTACTACCGACAACAAGAGCGTGCTTGCCTACAGGCGTGCCCACAACGGTTCCGAAGCCATTGTCGTGCTCAACCTCGGCATAGAGAAAGATGTGACAATCAGCGGCGTTGCCGCAGGAAACTACACCCAGTGGCTCGACAGCAAGACGATAGCCAACGGCGTGCAGCGCAAGGCGGTTACCCTGGGTACGTCCTATACGTTCAACATGGACTATCGCGGCTATGCCGTCTTCGTCAAGGATTCGTCCTCGTCGTCGGGCAGCGGCAATAGCGGCGGTACGGCTAACAACAGCGGTAACGGTAAAACCAATATCTATGTGAAATCCAACTACAGCAGCGTGAACATCTGGGCATGGGACAGCAATGGCAACGCCCTCGGCAGCAGTAGCTGGCCGGGTGCTTCGCTGAGTGCCGCCGATGCCAACGGATGGCGTTGTGCCAGCTATGATGCGTCGTCGGTGAGCTTCAAGTTCAGCAACAACGGCAGCAACGAGAGCGGTGAATACTACAACTTGAGTGGCAACGGCTACTTCTATTATTATGGTGGTGCACTGGTGAAGGCTGACGAGATGCCTTATACGAGTGGGCAGAAGGTGGCCTACTTCGTCCGTCCGGGTGAGGAGAGCGACTGGAGCAGTGTGAACTGCTACGCATGGAACGGCAGTGGCAATGCCGGGCTGGGCAGTTGGCCGGGCAAGGCCTGTACGCAGGCTGGAATCGTCCGGTTCTATGTCAATGGTGCACAGGTTGAGCATAAGCTGTGGAAGATCGACCTGACGGGTGTCTCTGAAGGAGCGAACCTCATCTTCAACAATAATAACAATGGCCAGCAGACAGCCGACCTGAGCTGTAAATATGGTACGTTCTATACGCCGACGGCCTATACGATACCCGTTTCCTCATCGGCATCCTCTACTTCTGCTCCCAAGACTATCACCGTCTATGTGAAGTCCAACTATAACGACATCAACGTCTATGCATGGAACAATGACGGCAGCAACCTCGGTGGCATTGACTGGCCAGGTCGTTCGGCTGCCAGTGTCAACAGCAATGGCTGGCACTATGTCACGTTCACTGCCGACAACGTGAACTTCAAGTTCAACAATAATGGCAGCAACGAGAGCGGCGAATATTATAACCTGAAGTCGGATGCTTACTTCTACTATCTCGGTACAGCCCTCATTAAGGCTTCGGAGATGAAGTATAACCAAGGAGAGAAAGTGGCCTACTTTGCCCGCATGGGTAGTGAGGATGACTGGAGTGCGGCCAGCTGCTATGCCTGGAGTGGCAGTGGCAATGCGGGACTGGGCAACTGGCCGGGCAAAGCCTGCACGCAAGCCGGCACTGTGCGCTATTTCGTCAATGGCACGCAGGTGGAACGCAAGTTGTGGAAGATCGACCTGACGGGTGTTTCCGAGGGAGCGAACCTCATCTTCAACAATAACAACAACGGTCAGCAACTGGCCGACAAGAGTTGTAAGTATGGCGCGTTCTATACGGGCAGCACCTATACCGTTCCCGTTTGGGACAGCTCGGCCTATGGCAAGGCTTTCGACCTGTTCTTCGACGACGATCTGGAGTCGGCAGCGGGTGCGGTGACGGGCATTGTGACCCTTCGCACGCAGCAAGCAGGCAATGATGCCTGGTACACGCTCAGTGGCCAGCGCGTGGCTCAGCCCTCGAAGGGTATCTATATCCACAACGGTCGCAAGGTCGTAGTGAAATAAGCGGTACTTAAGAAAGAAAAGCCGGCATCCCGTATGGAAGCCGGCTTTTTCTGTTTCTCACCATCTTGACCGGATGTTTGCGCTTATGCTGTATCCTTCACGAGGGGCGAATGTGCTAATGCTGATTTTTTATCGCTGAATAGAGTCGTTCTACTGATGAACATTCCGTATCGGAACCTTTTCGTTTTTTGTGTGTAGATTTTGATTTCGTCGAGCTCTCGTTAAAATAGCTTGAACTGGAAGCAATGGACGAAGTTGTCCGTCCGTTCTTTACTTTCCTAATTTCAGAGTGGACAGCATCGTCACCTGTTACAGCAGGTATGGGTTTGATAGTGACTTTTTTTTTCTTGAATTTGGCCATGTTTTTCTTTCAGTTTTTGGGACAATGACGCAAAAAAGGGTAAAAAAAGTGTTTGAGAACGTTTTTTCGTCAATTATTCACTATCTTTGCCGTCAAATCGTTGTAAACGAAGGATATGGGACATCGTTTATCGGCATTTATATTAATGGCTGTCGCTATCATCATTCTGATGGAAGGCTGTACTGTACACAATGAAGCTAAAAAAGTTACACATTGTTCCCCGATGATGCCATCCTGTAGGTTGTGGAACCCTGATGACATGGGCGCATGATGATTGCCCCCACACATGGTGTCAACCGCGCTGCCTTCCTCTGATTTCAAAGTCTAACAATAAATAACGTGAGTTCGTCGAACTCACGTTAATTAAAAACGAGTGGTTAGAAAGATTTCCGATGCGTGTTTTTTCTGTAAAAGTTTGGCAGTTTCAAGATAAATGCCGAACTTTGCGAGTATGAACAACAGCAAAATCCCCCATGAATGGAGCAAGTTCCTGCTCAAGGATGTGTCGTTTGTCAACCTGATGATGCGCCGCATCTATAATGTACTCATTGTTGCCAACCCCTATGATGCTTTCATGCTGGAAGACGACGGACGTGTGGAAGAAAAAATATACAATGAATACATGGAGTTGGGATTGCGCTATCCGCCGACTTTTACACAGGTGAGCACCATAGAGGAGGCCGCGGACGTGCTGAAGACCACCAACATCGACCTGGTCATCTGTATGCCGGGTAATGCCGACAATGATGCGTTCGATGTGGCACGCTCGGTGAAGGGGCAGTTCCCCGACCTTCCGTGTGTGGTACTTACGCCGTTCTCCCATGGTATTACCAAGCGCATGGAGCACGAGGATCTCAGTATCTTTGACTATGTGTTCTGTTGGCTGGGCAATACGAACCTCATTCTCTCCATCATCAAGCTCATCGAGGACAAGATGAATCTTGAACACGACATTGCTGAGGCTGGTGTGCAGATGATCTTGCTCGTGGAAGACAGCATCCGGTTCTATTCCTCCATCCTTCCCAACCTCTACAGCTATCTGCTGGTGCAGAGTCAGCGTTTCTCTACGGAAGCCCTGAACCCCCATGCGGCTACGATGCGTATGCGCGGACGGCCCAAGGTGGTGCTGGCGCGCAACTATGAGGAGGCCATCACCTTATATAATAAGTACCACGACAATACGCTGGGTGTCATTTCCGACGCGCGTTTCCCGATCGGTAATATTGTTCCGGCCGACGTGCAGTCTGCCGACAAAGACCCAGAGGCCGGACTGAAGCTCCTGCGCGAAATCCGTAGCCGCGACGAATACCTGCCGCTCATCCTCCAAAGTGCGGAGAGCGAGAACCGGCAGAAGGCTGAAGCCGAGCACTTCCGCTTCGTTGACAAGAATTCCAAGACCATGGCCCGCGACCTGCGTAAGATGATGGAGGAGCACATGGGCTTCGGCGACTTCATCTTCCGCGACCCCACGACGCATGAGGAAATCATGCGGGTGCGCAACCTCAAAGAGTTGCAGGACAACATCTTCAAGATACCCCGCGAGTCTATGTTGCGCCACATCTCGCGCAACCACATGAGCCGCTGGCTGTGCGCCCGTGCCATCTTTCCCGTATCGGAATTCCTCAGGAACATCACATGGCATAAACTCCAAGACGTGGATGCCCACAGGCAGATTATCTTTGATGCCATTGTGCAATATCGTCACATGAAAAACATTGGTGTGGTGGCAGTCTTCGACCGTAACAAGTATGACCGCTATGCCCACTTTGCCCGCATCGGAGACGGGTCGCTGGGAGGCAAGGGACGTGGCTTGGCTTTCCTTGACAACGTTGTGAAGATGCATCCGCAATTCGAGCGTTTCGATAACGCCAAGGTGCGTATACCGAAGACCGTCGTGCTCTGCACCGACATCTTCGATGAGTTCATGGAGACTAACAACCTCTACCAGATCGCACTGAGCGATGCCAGCGATGAAGAAATCCTGAAACACTTCCTGCGTGCACAGCTACCAGACTCGCTGGTGGCCGATTTCTTTGCGTTCTTTGATGCCACTCACGCGCCCATTGCCATCCGTTCGTCGTCCTTGCTGGAGGATGCCCACTATCAGCCGTTTGCTGGAATCTACAGTACCTATATGATTCCCTACCTTGATGATAAGTACGAGATGTTGCGGATGTTGGCCTGTGCCATCAAGGGCGTGTATGCCTCCGTCTACTACCGCGACTCCAAGGCCTACATGACGGCGACCTCCAACGTCATCGACCAGGAGAAAATGGCCGTCATCTTGCAAGAGGTAGTCGGGCGGCAGTATGGCGATTACTTCTATCCCAACATCAGCGGCGTGCTCCGTTCGCTCAACTACTATCCCATTGGCGATGAGACGGCAGAGGAAGGTATTGCCTCGCTGGCATTGGGACTGGGCAAATACATCGTGGATGGTGGACAGACACTGCGTGTTTCGCCCTATCATCCCGATCAGGTGTTGCAGACCAGCGAGATGGATATAGCCCTGAAAGAGACGCAGACGAAGTTCTATGCCCTCGACATGAAGCAGGTGGAGGGCGATTTCAAGGTGGACGACGGTTTCAACATCGCCAAGCTCAAGGTGAAGGAGGCCGACCGCTATTTTGACATTGCACCGGTGCAGGACGGTACATCCCTCCGGCAGCATCCGCTGAATGGCATCGCTTCCACGTTCGACCCCTACGACCAGGTGATTCGCGACGGACTCTACGAAAACGGACGCAAGGTAATCTCCTTCTGTGGCGTACTTCAGCACGGCGTGTTCCCCCTGCCAGAACTTCTTCAGATGTCAATGAAGTACGGTGCAGAGGCCATGCGCCGTCCAGTGGAGATTGAATTTGCCTGCAACCTCACGCCTGCTGACAATGGACAGATGACGGGCGAACTCTATCTCTTGCAGATACGTCCCATCGTAGACTCCAAGCAGATGCTCGACGAAGACCTTTCGCAGCTCAGCGACGACCAGTGCCTGCTCCGGTCGCACCAGTCGCTCGGCCACGGCATTTCCGAAGATGTCACCGATGTGGTCTATGTGAAGACCTCCGACGACTATACGGCGATGAACAATCCTGCCATTGCCGACGAGATAGAACGTATCAACCGGCAGTTTCTCGACAGTGGAACCAACTATGTGCTCATCGGACCGGGACGGTGGGGTAGCAGTGATCCCTGGCTGGGCATTCCCGTGAAATGGCCGCACATCTCCGCAGCCCGTGTCATCGTGGAGGAGGGATTGCAGAACTATCGGGTAGATCCCTCGCAGGGAACCCATTTCTTCCAAAACCTGACCAGTTTCGGAGTGGGCTATTTCACCATCAACCCCTACAAGGGCGACGGCATCTACCAGCGGCAGCTCCTCGACAGCCTGCCGGCCGTGGAAGAAACCCAGTATGTGCGCCATGTGCGCTTCGACCGTCCGCTCAAGGTCATGATGGACGGAAAGAAACAGGAAGGAGTTGTGCTCTTGCCATGATGGCAGGAGCACGTTCCTTTTGTCGGTATACTTTTTTCCCCGTTCGTCTCAGGGGAACCCAAAGATGGAAAGCATTCTTTTTCTTACTTTTTTATTGTGCAGTTGTAATATTTTAACTATCTTTGCGTTATTAAATAGAGTAAGGTCTTCAAAAGATGAATAGAAACTCTTATTATATTTTTAAGTTATGAAAAAGTATTTAGCAGAAATGGTGGGCACCATGGTGCTCGTTTTGATGGGCTGCGGTGTCGCAGTGAGTCTGGGTTGTGATCCCGTAAACAATATTCCGGCTGTCGTCGGTACGGCTTTCGCCTTCGGTCTGGCTGTAGTAGCCATGGCCTATACCATAGGTGGAATCTCTGGCTGCCACATTAATCCGGCCATTACGCTCGGTTGCTTCCTCACCGGTCGCATCAGCGCAAAGGATTGCGGCATGTATATGCTCTTCCAGGTCATCGGTGCGTTCATCGGTTCAGCACTGCTCTACCTCCTCACGGCTTCCAGCGACGGCGGAGCCATTGCCGGTACAGGTGCCAACGACTTGCAGCAGGGCGTTTCCGCACTCGGAGGACTGCTCGCTGAGATTATTTTCACCTGTGTTTTCGTGCTCGTAGTCCTTGGCGCTACCGCTAAGACCAATGGTGCAACGAACAACTTTGCAGGTCTGGCCATCGGTCTCTCACTCGTACTCGTACACCTCGTGTGCATCCGCTACACCGGTACGTCTGTCAATCCGGCTCGCTCCATAGCTCCGGCCGTATTCCAAGGTGGCAGCGCACTGGCTAATCTGTGGATTTTCATCGTTGGTCCGTTCATCGGTGCTGCCATTGCCGCAGTCATCTGGAAGGTCATCGATACCGAGAAGGCTGACGCTGAATAAGTCGCGACAGTATTTCCAGTTTATTATTTCAGGAGGTCTCTTGCCGTTTTGCCAGGCGTTTCACGATTCGGAACGTCGCAAGGCAAAGCGGGAAGAGACCGCTTTGTTGTGTAACGATTTTGCAAACCGCATTTGACAAAACGTCATTTACATGCTTTTCCTATACGCGTTTTGCTTTTTTTAGCGTTGTCAGAAAAGCAAAAAGCCTTCCGAATGCTTTGCAGTCTGAAAAGAAAGTGTTAATTTTGCACAGTTGAAAACATTTATCATTCAAAACAATAATTAAACAACTATGGTAGATTACAAATCTCTTGGCTTGGTAAACACGAAAGACATGTTTGCCAGAGCAATCAACGGCGGATACGCTATTCCCGCTTTCAACTTCAACAACATGGAGCAGCTGCAGGCTATCATCAAGGCATCTTCTGATTTGAAGAGCCCGGTGATCCTTCAGGTTTCTAAAGGTGCCCGCAACTATGCCAACCAGACCTTGCTTCGCTACATGGCTCAGGGTGCAGTAGAGTATGCTAAGGAGTTGGGTTGCAATCATCCTGAGATTGCTCTGCACTTGGATCACGGTGACAGCTTTGAAATCTGCAAGAGCTGCGTTGACTTCGGTTTCTCATCTGTAATGATTGACGGTTCGTCGCTGCCTTACGAGGAGAACATTGCCTTGACAAAGAAAGTCGTTGAATATGCACATCAGTTCGATGTAACCGTAGAAGGTGAGCTGGGTGTACTCGCCGGCGTTGAGGATGAGGTCGTTGCTGCCGAGTCTCACTATACGAAGCCTGAGGAAGTAATCGACTTCGTTAGCCGTACTGGCGTTGACTCGCTGGCTATCTCCATCGGTACCAGCCACGGCGCATACAAGTTCACTCCGGAGCAGTGCACACGCGACCCGAAGACTGGCAAGCTCGTGCCTCCTCCATTGGCATTCGACGTTCTCGATGCCATCATGGAGAAACTTCCCGGATTCCCCATCGTGCTCCACGGATCTTCTTCCGTTCCCCAGGAGTATGTAGACATGATCAATGCCACTGGCGGCAAACTGCCCGATGCAGTAGGTATCCCCGAGGAGCAGCTTCGCAAGGCTTCCAAGAGTGCTGTCTGCAAGATCAACATCGACTCAGACTCCCGTCTGGCCTTCACCGCTGCCGTTCGCAAGGTGTTCGCCGAGAAGCCGGGCGAGTTCGACCCGCGTAAGTATTGCGGTCCCGCTCGTGATCTGATGTATGAGCTCTACTGCCACAAGATTAAGGAAGTGCTCGGCTCTGACAACAAACTGAGCCAGCTGGACTAATCCTGCGGAATTACAATCACAGCCTGCGAAAGATGTTTCCGACATGAACAAACGTTATGTCCGAGCCTCTTTTGCAGGCTTTTTCTTTTCAAGGAGGTGACTATGAGAAAGATTTTCAGAATCATGATACTGGGGATGCTGTTCGTCTGCCCCATGCAGATGATGGCACAAGACCCCAATTTCTGGATATTCCTGTGTCTGGGACAGTCGAACATGGCCGGAAAGGGAACCATTGAAGCACAGGATATGGACGTTCCCGACAATTTCCTGAGTCTCTCGGCCGTCAATGGCACCGACGGAAGGCACATCGGTGAGTGGCGCAAGGCCGTACCGCCCATCTGCCGACAGGATGCCGGTCTCGGACCTGTTGACTATTTCGGTCGTGCCTTGCTCGAAAAGGCTCCCGAGGGTACTCGCATCGGTGTGGTCAGTGTGGCTGTCGAAGGCTGTCCGGTTGACTATTTCGACCGCGCCTACGCTTCCCAGGCTGCTGCCATGTCACCCTACGACTGGCAGCGCGACATTCTCAGGCAGTATGACAACCATCCCTATCGGCGGTTGGTAGACATGGCGCGCATCGCCCAGCGCGAAGGGGTCATCAAGGGCATCCTCTATCATCAGGGAGAGACCGATGCCTACGATGCTGATTGGGAAGAAAAAGTGAAGAACCTCTACCATAACCTGCGCGAAGACTTGGCACTCGACACCTTCAGCGTGCCCCTGCTCGTGGGCGAGGTGGTGCGCAAGGAATATGGCGGACAGTGTGCCGATGCCAACGAGACCATCAACCACCTGCCCTATGTGTTCCACAACGTCTACGTCGTGTCGTCCGCAGGCTGCAAGCCGTGCGAAGACCACCTGCATTTCAGCAGTGAAGGCTATCGGAAACTGGGACGCAACTATGCCGAGAAATATCTGGAACGCATCAGCAACTTCCTTCCCTCGAAGGGAAAGCATGAAGAGGCACAGTCCGTTTCGCGTTCGGTGACATTCAGCCTCTCTGCGGAGTTTGATGAAGACAACAACATGGAGGTGTCGGCCAATGCGCCGCTGGAGCGTGTCGACATCCGGCGTAAGGGTGGCGAGATGCTTAAAACGCATCGTCTCGACGGCAAACAGACGGCCGTCGTACCGCTCCGCGACCTGACAGGGCAGCCGCTGGAAGTGGAATTCCACTCCGTCGGTGGTGAAACGCGTACGGTCACAATCGAGTAATTCTTGGTTTTCAACGCTAAGAGGGGATGTTGGTTCAAGAAACCGGCATCCCTTTTTGCATCGAAAAGGTCTTCTTTTAAACGGAAAATGGATGTTTCTTGAACCCACTGAGCCTTGGTTTCTCTCCGAATGAGGCTTAGTCGCGACAATTTTTAAT